>CAYWXJ010000027.1:0-19509 GCA_964462405.1 uncultured Eubacterium sp. | reverse complement strand
TCGTTCGGAATGAAATTCCTGCTTATAAAAAACTGAATTTCACGGATTCAGGTATAATACAGAAAATGGAAAACTTTTTATTTTTTAAAGGAGAAGGCTATGATGAAGATGAGAATGAGCAAATGGCTGGCGGGGGTGTTGACCGGTGCCGTTGCATTTACCGGGATTCCGTCGGTGAATGTAAATGCGGTAGAAACTACGGCAGAATTACTGGCGGATTTTAACTTTAACACAGAAGCTTTAGAGGGGGTATTTTCCGGTGGGAATGCCGCCGGAGCGGTAAATGGAAGCTGCGAGTTAAAGATGCTTTCTGCGACAGATTCTGCATTGTATTTAAATGGAAGTGATGCATTTTTAACTGTCACAGCAGCAGATGGCAATGCACTTTTCGAAGATAAGGAAGAAATTACAATTTCCTATGATGCAAAATCGGAAAAGTCGGAGAAAAGCTGGACATTTTTTGCCGCGCCGGATGCAAATAAGCAGTCGTATAAGAATGAAAAATATTTTGGTGTAGGACATACAGTATCTAACATTTCAGTGGAACGTTACAATAATTCCGGTGCAAGACCGGGGAATAATTTAAGCGGGACAGTGACGACTGACTGGAACCATGTGGATATTTTAATATCGGAAACCGGTACAAAGCTCTATGTGAATGGAACGATGGCAGCAGAGTCAGACAGTGATTATAAACTCAGCGATATTCTGGGTACGACTGGGGGAATCCTCCAGATTGGAAAGGGAAACTGGGATGACGGTGAATATTTTAAAGGGTTGATCGATAATTACAGAATCTATGACGGAATTTTATCAGAATCGGAAATTGCAGCGCAATATGAGGAATTTCAAAGGAATCAGGATGCGATTGCAGACGGAGCAGAGGAATTAAAGTTTCTGGAGGATTATGATGCGCTTGTCATTACAGATATGGATGACGTCAGAGGCAACCTTCCGCTGGTAAGGACCGGAAAGAACGGCTCTGTAATTGAGTGGACATCTGACAATAAAGCAGTTGTTACAGATGAAGCGGACGGAGGTCTTTACGATGGAGGAATCGTAACAAGACCGGAAGCAGGGGATGCCCCTGTAACGGTAAAACTGACGGCGACTTTAACCTATGGTGATTTCGAACCGAAGACAAAGGAATTTACCGTGACCGTACAGCCAAAGACGGCGAATCCGGATACCGATTATACGGCAGGGTATCTTTGGACGAACTTTGGAACGGAAGACGGTTACGAGAAAATTTTCTTAGGCTACAGTGAAGATGGATTGACATGGTCGAAACTGAATAAAGTAGATGGAGTTGCAAAATCTATCTTAACAAATGATGCAGCAGGAAGTGACCTTGGTGTACGTGATCCGCATCTGATTCGATCCGCAGAAGGAGACAAATACTGGATTCTTGGAACAGACCTTCATGCAGAAGGCGGCGGCTCCGGCGGAAGCGGCTGGAATCAGTTGAGCGCGAGTCAGAATCTTGTGGTATGGGAATCTACAGACTTGGTGAACTGGAGCGAACCGCGTCTGGTATATGCAGGATTTGATACGGCAGGCTGCGTATGGGCACCGGAGGCAATTTATGATGAAACGACCGGAGATTATGTTGTCTACTGGTCTGCAAGAGATTATTCTAAGGCTGACACAGACGAAAATGCGCTTCGTGTCTATGTGTGCCGTACCAGAGATTTTAACACATTCTCCGAACCTAAGGTATGGTTAAGCGAGGATCAGGACAGTGGAGATGAAGTCAATATTATTGATACCACCATTGTAAAAGATAACGGCAGATATTACCGGTTTTCTACCTCTGACTGGTATACGGTAATAGATGTCAGTGATACATTAGACACAGAGGATGTTCTTGATGTCAGGACAAGCGAAGCGCAAAGCACACCGAACGGTTCCTGGACGCGTATTGTAAAAAGAAGTGAAAGCAGTACGGCAGGATTTGACAGCAGGGAAGGCTTCACGGTATATCAATTACCGGATGGAAGCTGGTGTGCAATGGGAGATCACAGCGGATACAAGGCATTTGTGACCGATGACCTTTCTTCCAGAACATTTGAGGAAGAGGAAGCAGCGTTTGTGGATGGTACATTCCGTCACGGAACAGTAGTCCGCCTTTCTAAGACGGAGGAAGCCGCTGTTTTAAAAGCGTACAAGGCAAGAGAAAGTGAAGGAATCGAGGAAGAAGAATCAGAAGAGCCTGTATTGGAATATACCTTTGAAAATGATGCAGATTCTACAACTATGACAGATACGGCATCCGGAAATGCGGGAGCAGAGAACGGAACCATGTACGGCAATGCGAAGGTGGTATATGATGAGGAGTTAAAGAGCAATGTATTGAAACTGGACGGTTCTAACGGTACCTATGCAGAGATTCCGCAGGGATTTTTTGATAAGAGAAACCAAATGACCATTTCCATGGATGTGAAATCAGAATTAGACAGCGGAAACTTCTTTACATTTACTTACGGTAAAGACAGTACCTATTACGATTTCTTAAGAATTCGCGGTACGGAAGTGCGGAATGCAATTACAACGTCCAGTTATAATTACGAGCAGGAAGTAAAAGGAACCGGAGCATCTGTCGGTACCTGGCAGAAAGTAGTAATTGTAATAGACGGAACCAATATGAAGCTTTACATTGATGGAAGTCTGGTATCTGAGAATGAGAATACACAGATTACGACCACATCTTTGGGCGAAAATTTACTGGCATACCTTGGAAAATCCATGTATAGCGGAGATGGCTATTTTAAGGGAAGCTATGATAATTTTAAGGTCTACAACCGTGCATTAAGTGAAGAGGAAATTTTAAATGATGTCATTGATAAGGTTTCTTTATTAAAAAGTATAACCATTGGTACTGTACCGGAAAATCCGTCAGAAACAATGGGAACAGATAATCATACTGCAATTACCTCAAAAATTAATAAAGAGACAGGGGAAATTACCTCCTATGTGCGCAAGAGTGCAAATCGTACGGCGATACCGGTAACGTTAAGCACAATTACAAATAAAGTAAGTATAACGGCAGACGGAAAAGCATTTACCAACGGAAGTACTCTGGATTTGACAAAGGATGTAACGCTGCAGGTAAAACTGGCAGACAGAGTCGAGACTTATACGGTTAAGACACCGCAGCTTGCCGGAAATTCAGTATTGCCGGGACAGTATGCAGATCCGGATATTGACTATTTTGAAGGAAAATACTGGATTTATCCTACAACAGACGGATATGCAGGCTGGGGAGGAACCGTATTCCATGCATGGTCTTCTGTTGACATGGTAGATTGGGTAGATGAAGGCGTTATCTTAGATGTTGCGGATAAAGATCCGGGAACGAATGAGAACGGTGTGGAGATTGCTGCTTCTGCATGGTCTGACGGCAATGCATGGGCACCTTCCATTGAGGAGAAAGATGGGAAATATTATTTCTATTATTGTGGAAATGTGAACAGTTCTTATACAGGCACCTGTGGCAGCGGAAAAGCCATTGGTGTTGCCGTTGCAGATCATCCGGAAGGTCCATTTGTGGCAGAGGAGCTGCCGATCGTATACCCGAATATGGTGAATAATGCCGGTATCGGGTTCAGCGGTCAGGTCATTGACCCATCCGTTTTCACCGATGATGACGGGACTTCATATCTGTTCTTTGGAAATGGCGGAAATGGCTGTGCATTTGCCCAATTAGAAGAAGACATGGTGACGATAAAAGAAGGCACCTTAAAGAAAATCACAGGAATGACGGATTTCCGTGAATCTGTAGTTGTCATGAAGAGAAACGGACTTTATCACTTTACCTGGTCCTGTGATGATACCGGAAGTCCGAACTATCATGTAAATTATGGAATTGCAGAAGAATTAGACGGAACGGTAGAATACAAATATACACTGCTTCAGAAGGATGAATCCGGTGATATGCTTGGTACAGCACACCAATCCTTATTATACATGCCTGATACAGATCAGTGCTATATTGCTTACCACCGTTTCTATACACCGCTGGGAATCTATACGAGCGGACTGGGTTATCATCGTGAAACCTGTATTGATGAAATTACCTTTGATGATGAGACCGGTTTGATGAATCCGGTAAAACCGACCATGGAAGGAGTCGGGGTAAGAGCATCATCAGAAGAAATCACAGCAATCAACCAGAAAGCCGCACAGGCAGTAATAGATCAGATTAATGCGATTGGAACAGTAGCCTTGACGGCAGAGAGCAAGACAAAGATAGAGCAGGCGAGAGCGGCATATAATGCACTGACAGCAGAACAGAAAGCATTCGTTACCAATGCGGCTGTACTTTCAGCAGCGGAAGCAGAATATCAGCTTATCAGTGCACAGACGCAGACCCCGGCAGATGATAAAGGAACTGTAACACAGCCGACTGCACCGACGAAAGAGAGCATTTTAGAGAATAATCCGGGACTTCCGAAAGGAACTGCGGAGGAGTCTAAAAATTCCACATTTGCGGCATTGTCTGCCCGTGTTACAAAATCTACGAATACCAGCAATAAGATACAATGGGCAAAGGTAAAGAATGCGGATGGTTATGTGGTATTCGGCAATCTGTGTAATTCCGGAAAGAAAAAATATGCGTTTGAAGTGCTTGCAATTATTGAGAAAAACTCCACGACTTCTTATACGCATAAGAAGTTAAAGAAGGGCACCTACTATAAATATATGGTTCAGGCATATAAGATGGTAGACGGTAAGACACAGATTCTTGCAACATCTAAGTCTTTACATGCGGCTACGACAGGCGGAAAGTACGGCAATGTGGGTTCCCTGAAGCTGAATAAGACGAAAGTGACTTTAAAACCGGGCAAAAAGTTCACATTGAAGGTAACGGAAAAGAAGGTGTATAAAAAATTCCAGCGTCACCGGAAAGTGGCTTTTGAATCCGGCAATACGAAGATTGCAACTGTAAGCAGTAAGGGGGTTATTACAGCAAAGAAAAAGGGAACTTGTTATATTTATGTGTATGCGCAGAATGGTGTTTATAAGAAAGTGAAGGTTACTGTGAAAAAGTAAATTTTAGTTAAAAAAATCCCATCGGATATTGGTTCTGGTGGGGTTTTTTTAATGGGTTTGTTTGTGAAATTATTTTAGATAAGACTATTTGCTTTTACTAAGTAAAATGTTATTATTTATTTACTAAAGGGACGTTAGGGGAGATTCAAATTCAGAATTATTTGAAAATGACAAGCTTCGGGTAAAATTCAGTACGGTTTTTGGAAAACTGCTTTCTTTGGAGTCTGAAGGGAAATAAAAAGGTTCAGAATACCATCTGGTACGGCATGGGACCCGGCGAGAACTATGCGGACAGCCATGCGGCTGCCGCAATGGGCATTTACCGCAGCAGAGTAGATGCAATGGGCTGCAGCTATGTGTATCCGCAGGAGAACGGGCACCGGGAATCCGTAAAATGGTTTGCAATCGGCGGCGAAGAGCTGACAGAAGCAAGAAAGAGGATAAAAAACTAATCCGGGTTCGTGTCCTCTATCACAGTAAAGCTTGGTTTCAAATTGAAAATATAGTATTTCCCGTAACTGTATTTAGAGTAAGAATAACTATGACATTCCATCCCTAAAAGCTCGGCAGTACCATTTAGGCAGTCCCACAGGGAAAAAGTGTTATTGTCATAAACTTTTTTGGAAACAATCAGGGTTAAGATTTTGCTGCCGGCTTGATATTGTGCGGCTAAACTGGCGGCTGCCTGTGTGCTGTTTTTTGAAACCGTTCCAAATAAGGAGATAAAAGCATCAGAGCTGCCGGTACATTTTGGATAATTACTTTTATTCCACCAATGGTCGTCATCCATGACACTGTCCTTGATCAGAAAATATTCATAACGGATACGTCCTTTCTGGTCCGGAATGGGGTCGTCCCAGGTGACATCTATGTGATACCATTGTTTGTTCACTTTTACCATATTCCATGCATGACCGCCGCCGTTGCCGGTTCCTGTAACTGTTTTGCAGGAAATGCCAAGTGCGTCCATAAAGAGCTGGAAGGTTTCCGCATAGCCCTGACAGACAGCCTTTTTCTTCAGAAGGACGCCGACGGGGGAAAAGGAGGCTTGCGGTATGTTGCCGCTTGAGTAGCTGCTGATGTCATAGGCACAGTTTAAAACCATATAGTCGTGGATGGCTTTGATTTTTTTGGCATCAGTCATGTCTCCTGTAATATTATTTTGAATAACTTTTTTTGCTTTGGCAGCTACCTTACTGTTAGAGTAGGAAACTTTGTATACACAAACCTTGCAGGTATATTTCACACCTTTATTTTTGGCGGTGATAACGGCAGAACCCTTGCCTTTAGCAGTAATCTTACCTTTGGAATTTACGGCTGCCACACTTTTCTTATCAGAACTCCATGTAACCTTGCCGGAGGAGCCGTTTAACTTAAGGGTCTTCGTCTGTCCGACGGATAAAGTCAACTGTGCTTTGCTCATCGCAGTTTTAGCAGAAACTTCTGTGGAAACAGATATAGAACCAAGAAAAAGAATAATGAAACTGAAAAATAGTAAAAGATGTTTTAATTTTTTTGCCATAACAATTCCCCCTTACACGTGTAAATTGTCGTTTATATATTTAGTATGTACTGAACGGCGGAAACTTGTCAAGGGCGGATTGCAGGCTGAATGGAAAAATATTAGAAAAGGACGTGATAGAATGAAGAAATGGTTAGCTATGGGAGGGCAGGCGTTTTGATGGGACTGGCACTATTTTTTGCATTTTCCCTTCAGATTGTAGGATTGCAGTATACAACGCCCTCGAAAAATGCATTTTTAACTTCTTTAAATGTTGTTATGGTGCCGTTTATTGCATTTCAGATTTTCTTTACCGGGGAATTTGTTAAAAAATACCGGGTGACAGTGCTGAATTTTGTTCAGATGGCAACGGCTTTTATACTGTCTTTTATCAGCCTGTTTGTCTTCGGGCAGACAGATTTCCATGTGACTATGGAAGGGGGACTTAGTGTGCTGTATCTGGGTGTGGTAAGCACTACTGTCTGCTATCTGCTCCAGACAGCCTGTCAGCAGTATGTGGATGAGACTAAGGCGGCGATTATATTGTCAATGGAATCGGTATTTGGAACCATTTTTTCTATATTGCTGCTGCATGAGGTAGTGACGCTGCGGATGGTGATTGGGTGTGTAACTATATTGGGGGCGGTTATGTTAGCAAATCTTTCGGAGGGAGAGGAATGTGAAGGGAGACAGGTGACGGACAACTTGGGATAAATGTCCGCTTGATTTTTCAAATGGTCTAATAAAAAATCTAATCAGAGATGATTGTCTATGTAAGACAGAGCTGCAAATATAACCAGTAAAAATGTGAGCACTTTGATAAAATATTTCGGTAATTTGCATGTAATATGACATACCTTCATGTAACAGTTCAGCGTAGGACTTTGCACTTGCTGCAAAGCCCGTAAGAATATGTAGATTTTTCCGAGCGTGAATCCGCCCCTTGCCGTAGGCAACTTTAAATGGACGGATTCAGTAACAGTGAAGCCGAAAGGCTGAACTGTTACACCTTCATTACAATTCCCCATGTTAGTGGTTGCAGGAAATGGAGAAAAATGGTAGAATAGTACTAGCGTGTGGAGTTTTGGAGCAGGCAGATATATAAAGTCAACGAGGGGCAGGCGAGAGAGATGAAGCAAAGCTGTTACGATTGGTTTTCTCTGGATAATGCATTAGAGATGATTTTTTCTTTTGATACAAGCGGAACAGTGACATTCGGGAATTTAGCGGCAAGAGAGATGCTTGATTATGGAGATGAACTGTGCGGGACACTTGTCAGTGAAATACTGCCAAATGATTTTCGCATAGGTGCAGATGGATTTGAAACCGAACTTGAATCAGGGGAGAGACAGCACAATGTCATAGCGTACCGGAAGAACAGAACCTGTTTTCCGGCAGTGATGCGCTATATCCGCAACCGGGAGAAGCCGGATCTTTATATATGCATGATGCAGGACGTTTCGAAGCAGGAATTTTTAGAAAAAGAGATTGTAAAGGTAGACCAGGAAGTAGAAGATGCCATGAAGGTTAAGTCTGAATTTGTGACAAATGTTACCCACGAGCTTCGGACACCTGTAAACGGAATACTCGGAAATACAAAAGACCTTTTGGAAATGGAAGATGATAAGGAAAAATTAAAAATCCTGCATCTGATTGAACGGGGATGCCGGGATATGAATGGGATTATTAATAATATCCTGGATTTTTCCAAACTAGAAGCCGGCAAATTTTCCTTAGAGAACAGAAAATTTCATTTCCGCAATATGATTGATTATGTGAAGGCAAATCATATGAACCGGATCACAGAAAAGGGGCTGACATTTTTCGTGACAATCTCACCGGAGGTTCCGGAGTATATTATCGGAGATGAGCTTCGTATCGTACAGATTTTAAATAATCTTTTGTCAAATGCCTGCAAGTTTACCTCTATGGGGAAGATTGTCTTAGAAGTGGTAAAGACGGCACAGGTAAATAACCGCGCAGAAATGTTCTTTCTGGTCATGGACACCGGAATCGGAATTGATAAAAAGCAGCAGGATAAGCTGTTCAAGAGCTTTTCACAGGTAGATGCCAGCATATCCAGAAAATACGGCGGCACCGGGCTGGGCCTTAATATCTGTAAGCAGTTAGTAGAGCTGATGGGCGGCAGAATCAGTGTGGAAAGTGAAAAGAACCAGGGGAGTATGTTTTCCTTTTCCATCTGGGTAGAGATTCCGGAGGAGGATCTTGGCAGTCAGGGAGAAATCGTAGATATTAATACGGCGATCCTGCAGGCAAGGAATCTGCAGGAGGAATCCGGCGGAGCGATAGCGCAGGCGTTTGGAACAGAAGAGAACAAAGAAGAGCTTCGCAACAGGCTCTCTAAGCTTATTCTTTGTGTGGAAATGGAGAACTGGGAAAAGGCAGAGATGTTTATAGAAATCGTAAAACAGCTTACGGATACTGCGCCGAAGGAGATTAAAACAGGTGTGCTGAAGCTGAAAATGGCAGTACAGCGTGAGAATTATGACAAGACTGCAGCCGCTTTTGAAGTGCTAAAGGAGCTTTTAGGCTTCAAGGAGGGAGAGCTATGAGTGAACAGACAGGAAGAGAAACCGTTAATATTCTGATTGTAGATGATGTGGAAGTCAATCGTTTTATTTTACGCAATATTATCATGGATATGGGTTATCAGCCGGTACTTGCAGAAAACGGCCTGCAGGCACTGAAGCTCTTTCCGAGGTACAAGCCCAGGTTAGTACTCCTGGATGTTGCGATGCCGGAAATGAACGGATATGAATTGTGCAAGATATTAAAGGCGGATGCGGAATTCAGAGATGTGCCGATTATATTTATTTCTGCCTACGATGATGAGAAGGATATTGTGAAAGGCTTTGATTCCGGCGGAGAAGATTATATTACAAAGCCCTTTATTCCGGAAGAGATTAAAGCCAGAGTGGGACTGCATTTAAGGCTTTATGAGTCGAACCGCAGTCTTGCAGAGAACAACCGGAGGCTGCAGACGCTAATCAATGAGCAGGTCAGACAGATTGAACAGGAGAAAAAGCGTGTCTTGTATGCATTGGCGAATGTTGCCAGAGAAAATTCCTACTATGCCGAGGGGCATATGGAGCGTCTGCAGTATAACTGCAGGATATTGGCATCTGCCATGCAGCTTTCGAGTCTATATGAACAGGTGATTTCAGATTCGTATATTGACAGTATTGAATTATCCGTTCCCCTCTGTGATGTGGGAAATGTAGCGATTCCCATGGAAATCTTAAAAAAGAAGGGTGCTCTTACCGAAGAAGAAATGCGCATCATGCGGGGGCATACTACGATAGGAGCTAAGATTTTAGAGGATATTAAGGTTAGTGGGGATTATAATGACTTTATCCAGATGTCTGCAGAAATCGCACTTTCCCACCATGAGAACTGGGACGGCAGCGGTTATCCGAATGGAAAGAGCAGCAATGACATTCCCCTTTCTGCCCAGATTGTAGCATTGGTAAGCGGTTATTGCGCTTT
Source organism: uncultured Eubacterium sp. (assembly GCA_964462405.1). Classification (GTDB taxonomy): domain Bacteria; phylum Bacillota; class Clostridia; order Lachnospirales; family Lachnospiraceae; genus Roseburia_B. The sequence goes on along the minus strand of CAYWXJ010000027.1, from coordinate 9,449 downwards.
AACAGAAAAGCGTACCTACCGTGAAGCATATGACAGGGAAAAAGCACTTGAGATTATGCAGGATGATGCCGATGTAAAATATAATCCGGATATTTTTAAGATATTCCGAAAAATATCCCGGCAGCTTCGCTGACAGGAAGTGAGCAGAAGATGATGACAGATGAAGAATTTATGCGGATAGCAGTTTATTTAAAGAGCCGTTATGGGGTTGACATGAGCCGTAAGAAGATGATACAACCCTCTATCTTTCGGAAACAGAAAGGGATATAATGAGATATGCGACAGATGTCGGTATTGGTAGTAGAAGATTCTTTAGTATTTCGGGAGCTTCTGGTTACAAATTTGAATAAAGATCCGGCTATTACGGTTGTGGCAGCCGTCAGTGATCCCTTTAAGGCGAGGGATGCTATTATAGAACTCAGACCGGATGTGATGACATTGGATATTGAACTGCTGCGTATGAGCGGAATCGAATTTTTAAGAAAAATTTTGACAGGAATGGGAGGCGATGGCGCAAAGGGACTTTTAGCAATGCGGAAGGCAGGAGCGGTTACAGTAGGACAGGATGAATCGACCTGTGTCGTTTATGGAATGCCGAAGGTTGCATATGACATCGGAGCGGTGATGTATCAGGAAAAGCTTTCAGATATTCCAGGAAGAGTATATTCATTATTATTTTAAAAACGGAGGCGTAAAACAGATGAGAATTTTACTTGCAGAAGACGATTTTGTAACAAGAAAGTTTATGATGAATTTTTTGTCTAAATACGGAGAATGTGATGTTACCGTGGACGGGATGGAGGCCGTAGATGCATTTATGATGGCATTAGAGGAGGATGATCCTTATGATCTGGTGTGTCTGGATATTATGATGCCGGTCATGGATGGGTATCAGGCATTGAAGGGAATCCGTAACCTTGAGAAAGAGCGGAATATTCCGGAGGATAAGGCAGTAAAAGTCATTATGACAACTGCCCTGAATGAGGAGCGGAATGTCAAGATGGCATTCGACTTAGGATGTACCATCTATTCCGGAAAACCAATCGATAAGGAGAGATTTGAGCAGGCTTTAAAAAAATTAGGATTAGTATAACTTGAATAGAAAAAGCATAGAGGAGAAAAAATGGACTCAGGATTCAACACCGAAAGTATGCTTGATATGTACCTGTTCGAGAATCAGCAGCTTTTAGAGCAGTTGCAGGACATTGTTCTTGAACAGAAAGATGCAGACTGTTTTGATGAAGACAGTATCAATGAAATTTTCAGAACCATGCACACCATCAAGGGTTCGTCCGGTATCATGATGTTTGATGAGATTACCGCTGTATCTCATAAGTTAGAAGACGTATTCTATTACTTAAGAGAATCCCATCCGACGGATGTTCCGCATTTAGAGTTAGTAGATCATGTGCTTGAAGTGGCAGATTTTATTTCCGGAGAGATGGAGAAGCTGCAGGAAGGAGAAACCGCAGATGGGAACGCCGGTGAGATTATTGCCGGAATTGATGCTTTTTTAAATAAGATAAAAGGTGAAAAGGACGAACCTGTCAAGGAAAATGTTCATGAAGAGCCAAAGCAGTTTTACATTTCGCCGATGGCGACAAGTGACAGTCATTTTTATAAGATTTTTATTGTTTTTTATCCGGAAACGGAGCTTGCAAATGTCCATGCTTACAAAGCCGTATATGCGTTAAAGGAGATTGCAGAGGACCTGCTTTATTTTCCGGAGGATATTATTTCTGATGAGGGCAGTGCGTTAGTTATCTTAGAAGAAGGATTTAAGATGCTTCTGCAGACCCAGAGCAGCGAAGAAGAGATCCGAAAGCTTATCGGTATCGGATATGACATTAAGCAGGTAGATGTCTATGAATGCACTGCTAAGGAATATCAGCAGGGATTTGGTCAGCCGGTAGGGAGAATCGAGATTGACTTAGAATCCGGTGTAGAAGAGATTGAAGCAAAGGCGGAGGGAGCAGGAAGTCCCGCACCGCAGCCTAAGAAGGAGATGGCTCCCGGTGATTTTGTCATCCAGTCTAAGACACCGGGAAAAGCGAAGAAATTAGCCAAGGACAAGCCGAAAAAGTCAGAGAAGACTGCCTTTATCAGCACAGATGTCAGCAAGATGGATATGCTGATGAATCTGATTGGAGAGCTGGTCATTTCGGAGTCTGTCGTACTTCAGAATCCTGATTTAAGAGTTCCGGGATTAAAGTTAGATAACTTTAATAAGGCAGCGGCACAGATGGCTAAGATTTCTACGGATCTGCAGAACGTGATCATGTCTATGCGTATGCTGCCGCTGACAAATACCTTCCAGAAAATGAACCGTATCGTATTTGATGTATCCAGAAAATTAGGCAAGGACATTGAATTTGAGATGATCGGTGACAATACAGAGGTAGATAAGAATATTATCGAGCATATTTCAGACCCTCTGATGCATCTGGTAAGAAATGCGGTGGACCATGGAATTGAAACAAAAGAAGAGCGTGAAGCGAGCGGAAAAACAGAGCGTGGAAAGGTAACGCTTTCCGCCAGGACAGAATCCGGTAAGGTGTGGCTCAGTGTTGCAGATAACGGAAAGGGCTTAAATCGGGAGAAGATTCTTGAAAAAGCCAGAAAACAGGAACTTTTAGATATGACTAAGCCGGACAGTGCATATTCTGACAAGGAAGTATTCCGGTTCATTACGCTTCCGGGATTTTCTACTAACGAGAAGGTTACCGAATATTCGGGCAGGGGCGTCGGTATGGATGTTGTTGTTCAGAACCTGCAGCAGATCGGCGGCACTTTGGAGATAGAAAGCAAACAATGACAGGACCTGTATCATTGTCATTAATGTAAGGGACACCGTAGTGGGACTGATTGTAGAGAAAATCGCAGAGGTAGTGGAAATTCAGGAGGAGAATATTCTTCCACCCCCTTCTTTAGGGCATACGGAACAGAACCAATATGTGTATGCAATCGGTAAGGTGGGAGATAGGGTGAAGCTTTTGCTAGATCCCGACAGACTGTTGAATGATGACGCTCTTGCTGTCTTAGAACAAGCGGAGAAAGAAGAAACCGATGAAGAAGGAGAGGAAGAATCATGAGTAAGATGAAGGTACGAACAAAATTAGCCATAGGTTTTGCAATTTTAGATTTACTACTGTTCGGCAGTATCTATTGTGGATATTCAACTGCAAATCAGGTTCTCACGAAAGAAGATCCTGAGAAATATATCAGAAATTACAATTATTTTTGTGGAGTTCTGTTTTTAGTCAGTATGGGGATTGCGGCCATAATTACGGTTTATATATTGAGGACCATCCGAAAATCCTTAGCACAGCTTTCGGATGCAGCAGGGCAGTTAGCTGCCGGATGTGTGAATGTTGAACTGAAGAAATACCGGGATGATGAATTTGGAAAGGTTATTGATGATTATCAGAGAGTAGTGGAAAGGATGCGGCATAATGTAGCAGTTGCAGAAGAACTTGCAGAAGGAAATATGGCAGTACAGATAAGGACAAGTTCAGCAGAGGATGCCATGGGTCATGCATTAAAGACAATCGCAGATCGGAATAGCAATTCCATATCTCATATTAAAGAATCTGCATATCAGGTATCCATCAGCTCTTCACAGGTAGCAAGTGCCAGTGAATCTTTAGCACAGGGTTCTACGGAACAGGCAAGTGCGATTGAAGAAATTACGGCTTCCATCGGTGAAATTGCAGGAAAGACAAAGGAAAATGCTTCACAGGCAAACGAAGCAGTAGAATTAGTCGGCAATGCCATTTCCACTGTAAGGAAGGGAAATGAACAGATGCATGATATGATGGCAGCTATGGAGGACATTAACAGGGCGTCCGAGAGTATTTCTAAGATTATTAAGACCATTGACGATATAGCGTTTCAGACCAATATCCTTGCATTAAACGCGGCTGTGGAAGCAGCAAGAGCGGGAGAAGCAGGAAAAGGCTTCGCAGTTGTAGCAGAAGAAGTAAGGAATTTAGCTGCAAAAAGCGCGACGGCTGCTTCGGAAACAGCAGAATTAATCGAAGATTCTATTCAGAAGGTTGGCATCGGCTCAAAAATCGCAGATGAAACAGCAAAAGCATTGGAGTCTATTACAGAAGTGGTACATCAGAGTGAAGTGCTCATTGGCGGAATTGCAGAAGCCTCCAATTATCAGGCAACTGCGGTGGCACAGATCGATCAGGCGATCGGTCAGGTATCTACTGTGGTACAGACAAATTCAGCGACCAGTGAGGAATGTGCGGCTGCCAGCGAAGAGCTTTCCGGCCAGGCGAATAAAATGCGTGATATGCTGTCTGTATACAGACTTTCAGAGAGTGTTTCGGAGAAAGAAGAACAGACTGCAGGAAATTTAGAGATGTCAGGAATTATGTCCGATAATATCAATGAACCAGTCATTTCATTAGGCGAGGGATTCGGTAAATATTAAGAGCATTCAGGAGAACATACTGCTGCTGACGTTTGCTGCAGTATGTTTTTTTATAAAAAATCAGGATTGGCAGCAGGTAAAGAGGTGGTAAAAAGGGATGGAGCCAATAAAAGAAACACAGCAGAGAATGGAAAGAATTGTATTGGCATTATATGGGGTATATATTATTGGAATCATTAGTATTATTACCAGTAATGATTTGGAAAGATCGGTAATTCTCGTTTTGATGATAGGATGGATTTTGAGTCTTTGGATCCATATTAAGAAAATACGTTCTTATCATTTTCGAACCTGTTTTACAGCGTTGATGTTAATGAGCGGCGTAGTAGTATATGGTATGGTGATACCGGATTTACTTTCCAATCTTGCAACAATACTGACGATTATGATTATGCTGGGATTGTATGGAAATTTAAATATCATTTTATTAGCAGGATTACCGGTATCCTTTCTGGTCTTTTACCATTTGATGTTTTTAAAGGAATACCGCCTGTTTGCCACGGAGGAATGGACGCTGCTGCTGCAGCAATTCTGTTCCATGTATATTGCCGACTTTATTATATACTGGATGGTAAAGAAGCAGCTGGAAATCAATGACAGGCAGGTCAGAATGATCCGTGAGTTAAGAGTGGCAGAACGCAGTAAAGATGATTTCCTTGCGAATGTCAGCCATGAGATTCGTACACCGGTCAATACGATCTGCGGAATGAGCGAAATCGTATTGAGGGAAGATATTACGGATAAGGTCCGTAAAGATGTATACAGTATTCAGGAAGCAGGCAGAAGCCTGATCTCTGTTGTGTCGGATATTTTGGATTTTTCCGAGCTGCAGACGGGAAATATACAGTTAGAGGAAGCAGAGTATAATATTGCCTCTACCATTAATGATGTCATCAATATGTCATTGACAAAGAAGGAAGAAAAAAAGATTGAGCTGATCGTAGACTGCAGTGCTGATATTCCGAGCCAGCTTTCCGGAGATGAACAGAAGATCCGCAGGGTCATCATGAATCTGATAGACAATGCGATTAAATTTACCAATGAAGGTTGTGTCAGTATTATTATTTCCTGCCGGAAGACGGAACAGGGCATCAATCTGATGGTAAAAGTACGGGATACCGGAATTGGAATAAAAGAAGAAAATATAGAAAAAATGTTCAGCAGCTTCAGCCAGGTGGATACCAGAAGAAATCGTCAGGAGGGCGGTCTTGGATTAGGACTTGCCATTTCAAGGGCACTGATTGAAGAAATGGGCGGTTTTATAGCGATCGAGAGTACTTTTGGAGTGGGAACACAGGTGAAGTTTGTCATTCCCCAGAAAGTCATTGATGATACGCCGATTGTCGTTATAAAGGATCCGGAAAAATTAAATGTCGGCATCTGTATCAATCCGGAAAAAGCAGAACGGATAGAAATCAGAGAGCGTTATGCAAAATCCACAGAGCATATGTTGAAGGAAACGGGCATAAACGGACATATTTGCAGGAATTTAGGAGAACTTAAACGAAGTGAGGCAAGAGAAAACTTTACGCATGTTTTCCTTTCACTTGCTTCATACCAGGAGGAAGAGGCATATTTTGATCAATTATCTTCAAAGACCAGAATCGTGGTATTGTTAGAGCGGTCAGAGGACGATAAGATTTACAATTCTAAAATTCAAAGAATCTATAAGCCCTTTTTTGTACTCTCGATTGCTGCAATGTTGAATGATGAACGGGCATATCAGTGCGGGGAGGAGAGTATCAGTTATGTGCATAATCGTTTTATTGCACCGCAGGTACATATCCTTGTAGTAGACGACAATTTGATGAATATTCGTGTTTTAGAAGGATTGTTGAAACCTTACCAGATTCAGGTAACAAGGGCAGTCAGTGGCTTTGAGGCATTAGAAAAGATTGAGACCATGGATTATGACTTTGTATTTATGGATCATATGATGCCGGACATGGATGGTGTGGAAACCCTGCAGCGAATCCGTCAGAAAAAGGGCAGTTACTATCATAAAGTTCCGATCATTGCCCTGACGGCTAATGCAATCGCCGGAATGCGCGGAATGTTCTTAGAAAAAGGATTTCAGGACTTTATGGCAAAGCCGGTAGAATTATCGGTTTTGGAAAGAGTGTTAGAGCGTAATATACCTTCGAATAAGATACAGAAAGTAACGGCGGCGGTAAAACAGAAAACAGAGCAGGAAACAGAGCAGGAAACAGAGCAGGAAACAGAGCAGGATAAAGAGGCGGATATAGATCATCTTCATTTAGAAGATTTAGATGTAAAAAAAGGAATTTCCTATTGCGGTGGAATGAAGAATTATATTGAAGTGCTCCGCATCCATTGTGAAGAAGGAGAAGAGAACCGGGAGAAGCTGCAGAAATTCTTTACGGACAGGGACTGGAAGAACTATACTATTTTAGTCCATGCTTTAAAAAGCTCTATGAAGAGCATCGGAGCGGATAAACTCTCTGATATGGCAAAGAAGTTAGAAGCGGCAGGAAAAGAAGAAAATGTCGAATTTATACTGCAGAATCACGATAGTATGATGGAAGAATACATCCGCATACTTCAAATGTTAGAACAGAATTATTTCCGGGAACAAAAGGAAGAAACAGGAAAAAATGAAGATACGGCAGAAGCTTTAAGCGAAGAAGGGTTTGATGATTTTGTCGGGAAGCTTGAGGATGCGATGTATCAGCTCAAAAAAGAAGAAATGTTAGAGATACTTACAGCCATGCAGAAGTACAGCTATCATGAAAAATTACTGGAAAAGCCATTAGAACAGGTCAAGAAAAAAGTAGAGATGTCAGACCTGATGTCCGCGGTGGAAGTTGTATTTCGTCTGCGGGAAAGGCTGCGGAAACAGCAGTAGGGGAAGGATTGGTGAGAAGATATGTTAAAAAAGTTATATGAGATAATCAGTCCTAAATTAGAGGTAAGAGAGCGTCTGTTCCGAATGATACTTCTGGCAGGAATTTTGGTGGCATCCGTGGCTCTTTTGGCAGGTATTATGCTCAGCAATTCCGTATTAAATACCATCCCTCTTTTTGTATTGATTCTGCTGCTGCTGGCAATTCTTATGGGTACATTGAAGCATTGGCATGTGGAAGTTATGGTGGTACTGCTTGGAATCTTACTGCTTTGTATTATATTTCCGCTTATGTTCTTTTTCAGCGGCGGTATAGACGGTGGAGCTACTACATGGTTTGTGCTTGGGATTTTATACATATTTATCATGTTTTCTGGCAGAAAGCTTCTTGTATTTATTGCTTTAGCAGTCATAACAGATTTCATTACTTACATTGTTGCCTATCTGCATACAGATTGGATCGTAGAGTTTACTTCTAAACGGGAGGTATACTATGATTCCCTGTTATCCGTTCTGACAGTCGGGATTGCAGTTGGAACAACTATGCATTATCAGGTGAAGATGTTAAAGAATGAGCGTGAGGTCACTCTGCAGCAGAAAGAGGAGATTGAGCAGATCAGTAAATCGAAGGATATGTTCTTTGCAAATATGAGCCATGAGATCCGTACCCCGATTAATACAATTAACGGGTTAAGTGAAATGATTCTCCGGGAGAAGGAGCTTAGCAAAGAAATCGAAGAGGATGCTTATCATATTCAAACGGCAAGCGGGAAGCTGATTGAGCTTGTCAATGATATTCTCGATCTATCACAGATTGAAAGCAGACGGATGGAATTAGCACCTGCTACCTATGGAACAGAAGAGCTTTTTTTGGATATTATCGGCGGTGTTCAGATGCGGACAAATAAAAAGAATTTAGAATTTGTCGTGAATATTGATGAAAATCTGCCTTCTAAGCTGTATGGTGATAAAAAACGGATACAGCAGGTTATGCTGAACCTGCTTACAAATGCTGTTAAATACACAGAGAAAGGTTCCATAATGCTGCTGGCAAATGGAGAAACAGAAGAAGACGGCATATTTAAGCTGAATATAACGGTTGGGGATACCGGAATAGGTATCAAAAAGGAGGATTTAGAGAGGCTGTTTGATCCGTTCCGCCGGCTGGATACGACAAAGAACTGCAAAGTAGAGGGAAGCGGACTGGGATTGTCGATTACCAAGCAGTTAGTAGAACTGATGGGCGGTGAGATCAAGGTAGACAGTATCTATATGAATGGTTCCGTATTTACGGTCAGTATTCCGCAGCAGATCATGGATCGGCATCCGGTAGGAGCCATTGATTATCAGGAGAGTAAAGCTGCGCACCGGAAACGCTATGAGAAGAGCTTTGAAGCACCGGAGGCACGGATTCTGATTGTGGATGACGATATGAATAATCTGATGGTGACAGGAAAGCTCCTTCGGGAAACAAAGGTACAGATTGACTATGCCGAAAGCGGAAAGGAATGTTTAGTTCAGACAGAATTAAAATATTATCATTTGATTCTGTTAGACCATATGATGCCCGGAATGGATGGTTTCGAAACCTTATCCCAAATCCGGAAACAGGAAAGCGGTATGTGTAAAGAAGTTCCGGTTATTGCGCTGACGGCAAACGCATCTGTAATGGACAAGCAGACCTATTTAGACAAAGGATTTGACGGGTATTTAGCAAAGCCAATTGATGTAGTCCAATTAGAGGAGGAAATACTTAAGCACATACCGGATGAGCTTGTAGAATACCGGCAGAAGACAGAAAAATTCAAAGACAGGAATAATACAGTGCTGTTTCATACAAGCCACCGCAGAAAAAAGCTGCTGGTGACATCGGACTGTGTCAGTGATCTGCCTGAAGACCTTATAGAAAAATATGATATTCGATTGATTTATTTGTATGTTGAAACGGGGAATGGATGTTTTCAGGATAACAAAGAAATTAATTCAGATAATTTTTCAAGGTATATGTCAACTACAAACAGTACGGCACATGCCGTCAGTGCGTCGGTAGAAGAGTATGAGACATTTTTTGGAGAGTCGCTGCGGGAAGCAGAAGAAATCATTCACATATCACTTGCAAAATATGCCGGAAAAAGCTATGAG
>CAYWXJ010000026.1:0-20394 GCA_964462405.1 uncultured Eubacterium sp. | reverse complement strand
GGTGATGTAGTAAAAGCTGTAGTTGTTCGTACAAAAAAAGGTGCCCGTCGTAAAGATGGTTCTTATATTAAATTTGATGAGAACGCTGCTGTTATTATCAAAGATGACAAAACTCCGAGAGGAACACGTATCTTTGGACCAGTAGCTAGAGAGCTTCGTGAGAAACAGTTCATGAAAATTGTTTCTTTAGCTCCGGAAGTATTGTAGGAGGTGCTTTGATGGCTACAATGAAAATTAAAAAAGGCGATATGGTAAAAGTAATCGCCGGTAAAGACAAAGATAGAGAAGGAAAAGTTATTTCTGTAAATAGAAAAGATAATACACTTCTTGTAGAAGGTATCAACATGGTTACTAAACATGCAAAACCAAGCATGACAAACCAGCAGGGTGGTATCATTCATCAGGAAGGACCAATTGATGCGTCAAACGTAATGTATCTTCACAAAGGAAAAGCTACCCGTGTAGGTTTTAAGATGGATGGAGATAAAAAAGTTCGTTTTGCCAAATCAACTGGTGATGTAATCGATTAATCGCAGAGAGGAGGACAAAACAGTTGAGTAGATTGAGAGAGCAGTATCAGAACGAAATCGTAGACGCTTTAACGAAAAAGTTTGGATATAAAAACATTATGGAAGTGCCGAAGCTCGATAAAATCGTTGTAAACATGGGCGTTGGTGAAGCAAAAGAAAATGCAAAATTATTAGAGGCTGCTGTAAAAGACTTAGAAACGATCACAGGACAGAAAGCAGTTACGACAAAGGCTAAAAATTCTGTTGCAAACTTCAAAATCAGAGAGGGTATGGCGATCGGATGTAAAGTTACTTTAAGAGGAGAAAAAATGTACGAGTTCTTAGATCGTCTTGTGAACCTTGCATTACCTCGTGTGCGTGACTTCCGTGGTATCAATCCGAATGCTTTCGACGGCAGAGGGAACTATGCGCTTGGAATCAAGGAGCAGTTGATCTTCCCTGAAATCGAATATGATAAGGTTGACAAAGTAAGAGGTATGGATGTTATTTTCGTAACAACAGCAAAAACCGACGAAGAAGGCCGCGAATTATTAGCACAGTTCGGTATGCCGTTTGCAAAGTAATTAGGAGGGAATTTTAATGGCTAAAACATCTATGAAAGTAAAACAGCAGCGTAAACAGAAATTCTCTACCAGAGAATACAATCGTTGCAGAATCTGTGGTCGTCCACATGCATACTTAAGAAAATACGGCATCTGCAGAGTATGCTTCCGTGAGTTAGCATACAAAGGACAGATCCCCGGCGTGAAAAAAGCAAGCTGGTAAGGTGATACCCACAGGGCACATGTATGTCACACTGCATGGACAAAAATAAGGAGGAAAATTCATTATGACAATGAGCGATCCAATTGCAGATATGCTTACAAGAATCCGTAATGCAAATACTGCTAAACATGATACAGTAGATATTCCTGCATCTAAGATGAAAGTCGCAATCGCTGATATTTTAGTAGATGAGGGATACATCGCAAAATATGAAATCATTGAAGAGAACAACTTCAAAACAATCCGTGTTACCTTAAAATACGGTGCAGATAAGAGTGAAAAAATTATTTCCGGTATTAAGAGAATCTCAAAACCAGGACTTCGTGTATATGCTGGAAAAGACGAAATCCCTCACGTACTTGGCGGATTAGGAATTGCAATCCTTTCCACCAACCAGGGAATCATTACTGATAAGCAGGCCAGAAAACTTCAGGTCGGCGGAGAAGTATTAGCTTTTGTATGGTGACCGGAAACACTTAGTGAACGCAAGCCGTTAGGCGCAGCGTGAGGTTAGTGTGGGGTCGTTCTGCGAGATTAGTGAAGTCGAGCCGAAAGGCGAAGGCTGAACTTAGCGAACAGAACCTGTTCCGTCTGAGAAAAAGTTGCTTAACAACTTAACAAACTTCTTCCGGACGGTTTAACTAATAGATATATTTTAAACAAATTATAGGAGGTACGGGCATGTCACGTATAGGAAGAATGCCAATCGCAGTTCCGGCAGGCGTTACTGTGGATATTGCAGAAAATAATCATGTGACTGTAAAAGGTCCAAAAGGGACTCTGGAAAGAACTCTTCCAGCAGAGATGGAGATTAAATTAGAAGGTTCTGAAGTTATCGTAACAAGACCGAATGATTTAAAGAAAATGAAATCTTTACATGGTCTGACCAGAACTTTAATCAACAACATGGTAGTTGGTGTAACCGAAGGTTATACAAAAGAGCTTGAAGTAAACGGTGTTGGTTACAGAGCATCTAAATCAGGAAACAAATTAACCTTGAACTTAGGATATTCCCATCCGGTTGAGATGATTGATCCGGAAGGTTTGGAATCAACCGTTGACGGAAACAAAATCATCGTTAAAGGTATCGATAAAGAAAAAGTTGGCCAGTACGCTGCTGAAATCAGAGATAAGAGAAGACCTGAACCTTACAAAGGAAAGGGTATCAAGTATGCTGATGAAGTTATTAGACGTAAAGTTGGTAAGACTGGTAAGAAATAAGTAAAGGAGTGGACAAAGAATGGTAAGCAAAAAATCAAGAACAGAAGTTCGTGAAAAAAAGCATAGAAGACTTCGTAATCATCTTGCCGGAACAGCAGAAAGACCACGTTTAGCTGTTTTCAGAAGCAACAATCATATGTACGCTCAGGTAATTGATGATACAGTTGGAAATACACTTGTGTCTGCTTCTACTTTAGACAAAGAAGTAAAGGCAGAACTTGAGAAAACCAATAATGTGGAAGCAGCAGCACATCTTGGAACAGTAATCGCTAAAAAAGCATTAGACAAAGGTATTAATACAGTTGTTTTTGACAGAGGCGGATTCATTTATCAGGGTAAAATCAAAGCTTTAGCTGATGCAGCTCGTGAAGCTGGGTTAGAGTTTTAGAAGGAGGAAGCGAATACATGAAACGTACAATTATTGATGCTAGTCAACTGGAATTAAATGAAAAAGTGGTATCAATCAAACGTGTAACAAAGGTTGTTAAAGGTGGACGTAACATGCGCTTTACGGCTTTGGTTGTTGTTGGTGATGGCAATGGTCATGTTGGTGCAGGTTTAGGAAAAGCAGCTGAAATTCCGGAAGCAATCCGCAAAGGAAAAGAAGATGCAATGAAGAAATTGATCACTGTAAAATTAGATGAGAACAATAGTATTACACATGATACTATGGGAAAACATACTGGCGCATCCGTTTTATTAAAGAGAGCTCCTGAAGGTACCGGTGTTATCGCTGGTGGTCCTGCTCGTAGCGTTTGTGAGCTTGCAGGTATCAGCAATATCCGTACAAAGTCTTTAGGCTCTAACAATAAGCAGAACGTTGTACTTGCTACAATTAATGCTTTAAGCCAGTTAAAATCTCCAGAAGAAGTAGCGAAGCTTCGCGGTAAATCCGTAGAAGAGATCGTGGGTTAAGGAGGCATTTCAAATGGCAGAGAAATTAAAAATCACACTTGTAAAGTCTACAATCGGTGCAGTTCCGAAGAATAGAAAAACAGTAGAAGCTTTAGGTCTTAATAAGATCGGAAAAACTGTTGAAATGCCGGATAATAAGGCAGTTCGCGGAATGATTCAGAATGTAAGACATTTAGTAAAAGTAGAAGAAATCTAATCATAGAGATAAGGAGGTGTCAGAATGGATTTATCAAACTTAAGACCAGCAGAAGGTTCTGTACAGAATGATAATTTCAGAAGAGGACGTGGACACGGTTCAGGAAATGGAAAGACCGCCGGCAAAGGACACAAGGGACAGAAAGCTCGTTCAGGAGCTCCAAGACCTGGTTTTGAAGGTGGACAGATGCCATTATATAGAAGACTTCCAAAGAGAGGATTTACATGCAGAAATTCCAAAGAGATCGTTGGAATCAATATGTCAGCTCTTGAAGTGTTTGAAAATAATGCTGTTGTTACCGTTGATAGCTTAATCGAAGCAGGAATCGTTAAAAATCCTAGAGATGGCGTTAAGATTCTTGGCGGAGGAGAACTTACCAAGAAGCTCACAGTTCAGGTGAACGCATTCAGCGCAAGCGCAAAGGAAAAAATTGAGACTCTTGGTGGAAAAGCAGAGGTGATCTAATGTTAAAGACGCTCCGTAATGCATTTAAGATAAAAGAGATACGGAATAGAATAATCTATACGTTTTTGATGCTGATCGTCATCAGGATCGGAAGTCAGCTTCCGGTTCCTGGTGTCGACAGAGATGTATTTGCAAACTGGTTTGCTACGCAGAGCGGTGATGCATTCAGTTTCTTTGATGCAGTGACTGGTGGTTCTTTTGAACAGATGTCAGTATTTGCATTGAATATTACACCATACATTACATCTTCCATTATTATGCAGCTTTTAACAATTGCAATTCCTAAGCTGGAGGAAATCCAGAAAGACGGTGAGGAAGGCAGAAAGAAAATTGCTGAAATCACCCGTTATGTGACAGTAGGTCTTGCGCTTATCGAGTCCGTTGCAATGGCGATCGGATTTGGCAGAAGCGGATATTTAGCAGAGTACAACGCCTTGAATGTGATTATGGTTGTTGTAACATTAACTGCCGGTTCTGCGGTACTTATGTGGCTAGGTGAGCGGATTACGGAAAAGGGTGTTGGCAACGGTATCTCTATCGTGCTTGTTATTAATATTATTTCCCGTTTGCCGGAAGATTTGACCACGTTATATGAACAGTTCATTGCAGGACAGAGTGTTCCGGCAAAGGCTGTGTTAGCAGCAGTAATTATTATTGCGATTATCGTTGCAGTAGTCGTATTTGTTATTCTTCTTCAGGATGCGGAAAGAAGAATCCCTGTACAGTATTCAAAGAAGATTCAGGGAAGAAAGCAGGTTGGCGGTCAGTCAAGCCATATTCCGCTTAAGGTAAATACCGGCGGTGTTATTCCTGTTATCTTTGCGCAGTCATTAATGCAGACGCCTGTTATCATTGCCTCTCTTTTAGGAAAGGGCAATGGAACCGGAATCGGAAGCAAGATTTTAAAAGGATTATCCCAGTCGAACTGGTGTGATCCAAGCGAACCGGTTTATTCTATCGGACTGGTAGTCTACATTGCGCTGATTATTGCTTTCGCATATTTCTATACCTCGATTACATTCAATCCGTTAGAGATTGCGAACAATATGAAAAAACAGGGTGGTTTTATTCCGGGTATCCGTCCTGGCAGACCAACAAGTGATTACTTAACAAAAATATTAACATATATTGTCTTTATAGGAGCTGTTGGTTTATCTATTGTTGCATTTATGCCGATTTTCTTTAGTGGAGTGTTTAATGCAAACATTTCATTCGGTGGTACATCTATCATCATTATCGTAGGTGTTATTGTCGAAACAATTAAACAGATTGAATCACAGATGTTAGTACGAAACTATAAGGGCTTTTTAAATAACTAATATTGTACATTTGGAGATACTGGCTTTTGCCGTATCTCCAATCGTGCTATTATTTATAAGGAAAAGGAGAGGACTGCTATGAAAATTATTATGTTAGGTGCTCCAGGAGCAGGAAAAGGAACTCAGGCAAAGCAGATTGCAGAAAAATATGCAATTCCGCACATTTCTACCGGCGATATTTTCCGTGCCAATATCAAAAACGGGACAGAGCTTGGCAAGAAAGCAAAGACTTACATGGATCAGGGATTGTTAGTACCTGATGAACTGACATGTGATCTTGTCGTAGACAGAATTAAACAGGATGACTGTAAAAATGGTTTTATCTTAGACGGATTTCCAAGAACCATTCCGCAGGCAGAAGCTTTAGATGCAGCTTTAGATAAGATGGGAGAAAAAATGGATTATGCCATTGACGTAGATGTACCGGATGAGAACATCGTAAGACGTATGAGCGGAAGAAGAGCCTGTTTAAACTGCGGAGCAACTTATCATATTGTAAGTATTCCTACAAAAGTGGAAGGTATCTGTGACAAGTGCGGAAACGAAGTCGTTTTAAGAGATGACGATAAGCCGGAAACCGTGCAGAAGCGTCTTAGTGTGTATCATGAGCAGACCCAACCGTTGATTGACTATTACACCAATCAGGGCATTTTAAAATCTGTAAACGGAACACGTCCGATGGAAGACGTATTTGCAGACATTGTCAATATTTTAGGAGCTTAATATATGCCAGTAACAATAAAATCTGCCCGTGAGATAGAACTTATGCGGGCGGCCGGTAAAATCCTCGGAAAAGTACACCAGGATTTAGGAAAAGCATTAAAGCCGGGAATGACTACATTAGAGATTGACCGCATTGGAGAAGAGATGATCCGAAGCTATGGCTGTATCCCGTCTTTTAAAAATTATAAGGGGTATCCTGCATCCGTCTGTGTTTCTGTCAATGATGAAGTAGTACATGGAATCCCAACAGAAAAACGCATCTTAAAAGAGGGCGATATTGTAAGCTTAGACATCGGAGTGATATATAAAGGGTATCACTCCGATGCAGCAAGAACCCATGGAATCGGTGAAATATCGGAAGCAGCAGAAAATCTGATATTGCGTACCAGAGAGAGTTTTTTTGCAGGAATTCAGTATGCGGCAGCAGGAAATCATCTTCACCAAATATCTGCGGCGATAGGGGATTACGCGGAGCATTACGGATATGGAGTGGTACGGGATCTAGTCGGACATGGAATCGGCTCCCATCTCCATGAAGAACCGGAGATACCGAATTTCCGCAAATTGACCAGAGGTATCCGGCTTCGTTCCGGTATGACCTTAGCAATAGAGCCGATGATAAATGAAGGAACTGCAAATGTAGAGTGGTTAGAGGATGATTGGACTGTTGTCACACAGGATGGTAAATTATCCGCTCACTATGAGAATACGATATTAATTACAAAGGGCGAGCCGGAAATTTTGTCCATCACAGAGGATGAGATTGCAGAAGGAATCTGGTCACCGGGAGGATACGCATGAATATAGAATTGGCAAGATCCTTATCCGGGCATGACAAGAATCAGGTTTATCTGGTCTGGAAAAAAGAAGAGCGGTTTGCCTGGCTGGTGAACGGAACCACGCATACCATAGAAAGGCCGAAGAAAAAAAATACGAAGCATTTTCAGATTATCAAAAATATTCCGGAAAACGTACGTAAACGGCTTAAGGAAAAGGAACCGCTGACCGATGTTACAATACGGCAGGCAGTCAGGGCGTATGAACGCGAAAAGTAATTGTGAAAGCAAAGCAGTTACGATCAATCAATAAAGTAGGAGGCAATAGAAATGTCAAAAGCAGATGTTATTGAAGTAGAAGGAACTGTAGTAGAGAAGCTACCAAATGCTATGTTCCAGGTTGAGTTAGAAAATGGTCATCAGATTTTAGCTCATATCAGTGGTAAGTTAAGAATGAATTTCATTCGTATTTTACCGGGAGATAAAGTTACGATTGAAATGTCCCCATATGATTTGACAAAAGGAAGAATCATCTGGAGAGATAAATAGAAGAAAAAAGATTCCTCAAAAATATGTTGACTCTCCGGAAACGCTGTGCTATAATGATAAACGGACGTTTTTGGAAACCCGCAGATATTTTGCCTAAATATCTGCAACAGAGGGTACTTGTAGGAAAGGAGGATTTGCTGTGAAGGTAAGATCATCAGTTAAACCTATTTGCGAGAAATGCAAGGTAATTAAGAGAAAAGGAAGCATCAGAATTATCTGTGAAAATCCAAAACACAAACAGAGACAGGGTTAATAGTTCCTTGTCAAAATAATTATGTGCGGCTGCAGCGAAACACCAGGATGGGTTGTTATCGCTGTTCATAATAACACAGTACTTTGTACTGGCGCAGTCTGTACCAGGATTTAACATACCGAAGTCCGGTCAGACGTCTTTTGATTTTAGGTTATGGAAACAGGTGACAGGTGTATGCACAACATTTCAGGCCGGGGAACCGGAGCTGCATAGGTTTGTTATCTGCAAAGAAGTATTTTTGTACAGGGGAGAAACGACCTGTTATAAGTGAAAGAATTTTTATGGAGGTGCAACGACGAATGGCTCGTATCGCAGGTGTAGATTTACCAAGAGAAAAACGTGTTGAAATCGGTTTAACTTACATTTACGGAATCGGCAGAACAAGCTCTAACCGTATTCTTGCAGCAGCAAATGTGAATCCGGATACACGTTGTCGTGATTTGACAGACGAAGAAGTAAAGAGAATTAGTGAAGTAATTGATGAAACTCAGACTGTAGAAGGTGATTTGAGAAGAGAGATCGCTTTAAACATCAAGAGACTTCAGGAAATCGGATGCTATCGTGGAATCCGTCATAGAAAAGGACTTCCGGTTCGTGGTCAGAAGACAAAGACAAATGCAAGAACCAGAAAAGGTCCGAAGAGAACTGTAGCAAATAAGAAAAAGTAAGATTTAACACTTAATAGATGCACAGTGATACAATAAAATAAATATGTAACAAACAATAATTATATAGAAGAAAGTAGGTTAGTTTTATTATGGCTAAAGTTACAAAAAAAGTGACAAAAAAGCGTGTTAAGAAAAACGTTGAACGCGGACAGGCACATATTCAGTCATCTTTTAACAATACTATCGTAACCATTACAGATGCTGAAGGTAATGCTTTATCATGGGCAAGTGCTGGTGGTCTTGGTTTCAGAGGTTCAAGGAAATCTACTCCATATGCTGCACAGATGGCAGCCGAAACTGCAACCAAAGCAGCATTAGTTCATGGCTTAAAATCAGTAGATGTTATGGTAAAAGGACCGGGTTCAGGAAGAGAAGCAGCAATCCGCGCGCTTTCTGCATGTGGTCTTGAAGTAACAAGTATCAGAGACGTAACACCAGTTCCTCACAACGGATGTCGTCCACCAAAACGTAGAAGAGTCTAATCTAATAGGAGGGATAGTCTAAGATGGCAGTTAATAAAGTTCCTGTTCTTAAAAGATGCAGATCACTTGGTTTAGATCCAATTTACTTAGGAATAGATAAAAAATCAAACAGAGAATTAAAAAGAGCAAACAAAAAGACCTCTGAATATGGTCTTCAGTTAAGAGAAAAACAGAAAGCAAAATTCATTTACGGAGTATTAGAGAAACCGTTCCATACTTATTATGAGAAAGCTGACCGGATGAAGGGTATGACTGGTGAGAACCTCATGATTATGTTGGAAAGCAGATTAGATAACGTGATCTTCCGTATGGGATTAGCAAGAACAAGAAGAGAATCCAGACAGATCGTTGGACATAAATTCGTTACTGTAAACGGTAAATGTGTTAACATTCCGTCTTACTTAGTAAAAGCCGGCGATGTAATTGAAATCAGAGAAAAGAGCAAAGGACTTCAGAGATTCAAGGATATTCTTGAGGTGACAGGCGGAAGATTAGTTCCGGAATGGATCGATATGGATACAGAGAACCTCAAAGGAACCATAAAAGAATTACCTTCCAGAGATCAGATCGATGTACCTGTTGACGAAATGCTTATCGTCGAGTTATATAGTAAGTAATCTAAATTTGGCAGATTGAGATAGGCATATACCCGAAAAGGAGGGCTTTGTAGTGTTCGATTTTGAAAAACCAAAAATTGAAATCGCTGAAATTTCAGAAGACAAAAAGTATGGAAGATTCGTAGTAGAACCTTTAGAGAGAGGTTATGGTACTACGTTGGGCAATTCTTTGAGAAGAATTATGCTTTCTTCCTTACCAGGTGCAGCGGTAAGCCAGGTGAAAATTGACGGTGTATTACATGAGTTTAGTTCTATTCCGGGCGTAAAAGAAGATGTGACTGAGATTATCATGAACATCAAGAATCTTGCACTGAAGAATACATGTCCGACAGATGAGCCAAAAGTTGCTTACATTGAATTTGAGGGTGAAGGCGTTGTTACTGCTGCCGATATTCAGGCAGATCCTGATATTCAGATTTTAAATCCGGATTTAGTGATTGCGAACCTAAACGGAGGAGCTGACTGCAAATTGTATATGGAGCTTACCATTACAAAGGGCAGAGGTTATGTCAGCGCAGAAAAGAATAAATCTGAAGATGTGCCAATCGGTGTGATTGCGATTGATTCGATTTACACTCCTGTAGAGCGTGTGAATCTGACAGTTGAGAATACCCGTGTAGGCCAGATTACTGATTATGATAAACTCACATTAGATGTATATACCAATGGTACATTAGAACCGGACGAGGCAGTCAGCTTAGCTGCTAAGGTTTTAAGTGAACATCTGAATCTCTTTATCAATCTTTCTGAAACAGCAATCGCTGCAGAAGTTATGGTAGAGAAAGAAGACGATGCAAAGGGCAAAGTCTTAGAAATGAATATTGACGAACTGGAGTTATCTGTACGGTCCTACAACTGCTTAAAGAGAGCAGGTATCAATACAGTAGAAGAGCTTACAAACCGTACACCGGAAGATATGATGAAGGTTCGTAACCTTGGACGCAAGTCTTTAGAAGAAGTATTGGCAAAATTAAAAGAATTAGGTCTTCAGTTAAATCAGAGCGAAGATCTCTAAGATACTCATATATGGCAGGATTTGTAAGACCAAAGAGCAAAGTCCTGTCATCTCATGAGTGGAAAAGTAAGTGCAGACAGTATTGCAGCATTCGATAAGTAAGTCCAAAGAGCGTGTCGGATGTTCCACAAAAAGGAGGATTTTAAAATGGCAAAATATAGAAAGTTAGGAAGAACTTCATCTCAGAGAAAGGCTTTATTAAGAGGTCAGGTAACATCTTTAATCGCAAGCAAGGAAGGTAAGATCGTTACAACTGAGGCAAAGGCAAAAGAAGTACAGAAGATTGTAGAAGGCTTAATTGCATTAGCAGTAAAAGAAAGAGATAACTATGAAGAAGTTACTGTGAAAGCAAAGGTTGCCCGTAAAGATAAAGACGGCAAGAGAGTAAAGGAAGTTGTAGACGGTAAGAAAGTTACTGTTTATGATGAAGTTGAAAAGACGATCAAGAAGGATAAGCCATCCCGTCTTCATGCAAGAAGAGAAATGTTAAAGGTTCTCTACTCTGTAAAAGAAGTGCCGGCAGAGGCTGCAGGAAGAAAGAAAAATACAAAGGAAATCGATCTTGTTGCTAAATTATTTGACGAAATCGCTCCAAAATATGCAGATCGTAACGGCGGATACACAAGAATCGTTAAAATCGGTCAGCGTAAGGGTGACGGTGCGTTAGAAGTTCTTTTAGAGCTTGTATAATATTTTAGAATAAAGATAATAGAAACTCCGGTTGTACGACCGGAGTTTTTTCATCATAATAGAAATTACTTTGCATGTGTGAAAAGGAGGGCATATGTTACCTGAATTATTTTCGATAGGACCATTTACGGTCTACAGCTATGGATTAATGATTGCGATCGGTGTGATTGCGGCAATTTGGCTGGGAGAGTATGGAGCGAAACAAACGGGCTTGGCAGAGGACGGATTTATCACCATATTGGGCGTTATATCCGTAGCAGGCGGATTTTTAGGTGCAAAAATACTGTATTTTATCACCATTTTACCGGAGGTTATACAGAATCCGTCGATTATCCTGCAGGAGCTGAGCAATGGATTTGTGGTATATGGAGGTTTGATTGGCGGCATATTGACTGCGTATGTGTGCTGCAGAATAAAAAAAGTAAATTTTTGGGCAGCATTTGACCTTGCGGCACCCGTGATTGCGTTGGCACAGTTCTTTGGAAGAATCGGCTGCTTTTTAGCAGGCTGCTGCTATGGAGAACCTACAGAGAGCCGGTTCGGAGTAGAGTTTCATGATTCACTGTATGCACCGACAGGAGTCGCGTTGTTTCCGATTCAGTTGGTTTCGGCAGGCTTGAATTTGCTGAACTTCCTGTTTTTATATCTGCTCTGGAAAAAAGGACATATGAAAAAAGGAATAGTAGGTGCAGCTTATATCATTACTTACAGCATCGGACGCTTTCTGCTGGAATTTTTCCGTGGGGATTTAGAAAGAGGCGCAGTGGGAGTTTTATCCACTTCTCAGTTTATTTCCATTTTTACATTGGCGATAGGGCTTGTTTTGTTCTTTTACCGTTCAAGAGCCAGCGAAGAAGTATAAAATAACCGGAAGATTATTCATCTTCCAGTTGATATAAGGGCAGAGAGAAAATAAATTCCGTACCGACGCCCTCAGTACTAATGACATTGATATTTTCTTTGTGCGCCTGTATGATTTCTTTTACAATGGCAAGACCAAGACCAGTGCCTTTTTTATCTTTACCGCGGGATAGATCCGTTTTGTAGAAACGCTCCCAGATTTTATTGAGGCTGTCTTTTGGAATGCCGATTCCCCGGTCTTTTACAGAGACAAAAATCTTTTCATTCTTTATCGTAGTTTCTACGGTAATCGTAGAGTCCGAAGGAGAGAATTTAATCGCATTGTCAATCAGATTGTATATGACACGCTGAATCTTGCCCATGTCGGCACGGGCGAAAAGATTCTGTCCCGTGAGAATCAATTCAAAGGAAATCCGTTTATCCTTACAGATTCCTTCAAAAGTCTGGGCGGTCATCTTGATTGTATTATTCACATCGAAGGTCGTAATATCTAATATCATTCCCCGTTTTCCATATTTATTTAACTCTAAAAGACTCCTTGTCAGCTTATTTAGGCGTTCCGTTTCAAAAAGAATAATGTTTAAATATTTTTCCTGATTTTCTACAGGAATAGTACCATCTAGCATAGCTTCCACGTAGCCTTTGATGGAGGTTAGCGGGGAGCGGAAATCATGGGAGACGTTGGAAACGAACTTGCGCTGGTCTTCCTCTAACGTATTCAGCTCATTTGCCATATAGCTTAAAGAGGCGGCAAGATAGCCGATTTCGTCGTTCGTATGGACATCTACCGGATTTTCAAAATTGCCGGAGGCATATTCGTTGGCGGCCCTGATAATTTTCTTGATAGGAAGAATAATCGTATAAGTAAACATGGCAAGCAGTAAAAATGCACACAGAAACAGGATTGCCAATGTCAAATATGCAATATTCAAAAGACCGTTGTTATAGGAAACCAGCTTGGCGGTGGGTTTATGTATAAAGACATAGCCTTTGACCCGGTAGTTTATGGAAATCGGAGCAAATACGCTGAGCTGTTCCTCTTCAAAATAGTTATAAAATTTTCCGGTCTGGTAATAGCGGTTGCCAAAATCACTAATATCAAAGCTATCTATGTTTTCGAGATTCAGAAGGTCTGTTTTCTGGGCGGAGTTTACCAGGATGTCACCGTTTGTTCCGATCACCCATATCCGGGCGGATAAATAGTTGTCTAAAGCCTCTAAGCGTTCTTCAAAATCCGCTAAAGTAATATCGTTGTTGTAGTAGCTGACAGCATAATCAGAAGCCACCAGATTTGCTTCCTTATAGAGATTGGTGGCTTCTTTTTTCTTGATATAGTCGTAGGAAAAATGCGAGGTAAAGGTCGAAACTACGATAAATCCCAGGATTCCAAATAACAAATACCCGCATAGCAGCTTGGGATAGAGAGTTTTTTTCATGTAATCACCCGTTTACTTCAAATTTATAGCCGATTCCCCATACGGTTGCAAGGCTCCAGGAGTCATTGTCTTTGATTTTTTCGCGGAGCCGTTTCACATGAACGTCCACGGTACGGGTATCTCCGATGTATTCATAACCCCAGATATGGTCTAAAAGCTGCTCCCTGGTAAAAACCTGGTTGGGGGAAGCCGCAAGAAAGTATAAAAGCTCCAGTTCCTTTGGCGGCATATCTACCGGCTGTCCGTTGTAAAGCACGGAATAATTGGAGAGATTTACTACAAGCCCCGGATATTCCACACATTTTATGTTGACGGTAACAGGCTCATTTTTCGAAACTGGCTGATAACGTCTTAAGACTGCTTTTACGCGGGCAACCAGCTCTTTGGAATCGAACGGCTTCATAATATAGTCGTCGGCACCTAATTCCAGTCCTAAAACCTTGTCAAAAATCTCACCTTTCGCAGAGAGCATGATAATCGGTGTGTCGGACTTGGCACGGATTTCCCGGCAGACCTGGTAGCCGTCAATGCCGGGAAGCATTAAGTCTAACAGAATCAGGTTCGGGGCATATTGTTCAAATGCGGTGAGTGCCTCCTCTCCGTCGTTTACGGTCTTCGTATCAAAGCACTCCTTAGTAAGATAGAGTGAGATTAGCTCTGCAATGTTTACATCGTCGTCGACAATTAGAATTTTCTGTTTGGCAACCATAAATACCTCCTGTATATTATTTGAAATCTGCAATAGTAACGCCGGCGTCGCCTTCTCCGAACTCACCGAGATGGAAGGATTTGATATATTTCTGGCGTTTTAAATGCTTCTGTACGGCTGCACGCAGCGCACCGGTGCCCTTTCCGTGGACAATACGGACGGAAGAGAGGTGTGCTAGGTAAGCGTCGTCTAAATATTTGTCTAAAAGGGCAATCGCTTCGTCTGTGGTCTTGCCGATTAAGTTAATCTCTGTAGAAACAGAAGCGGATTTGCTCATTTTAATCTTGCCGGCTCCGGTTTTATTGTAATTTTTGCTGGCAGGGGAAGTGTCTTCCTCTAACAGCACTAAATCGTTGATATTGACTAAGGAGCGTAAAATTCCCATCTGGACATATAAATCCCCTTTGGCGTTAGGGAGCGTGTGCACAGTTCCGGTTAAGTTCATGGAAAGTACCTTTACGGAATCGCCGATACGCAGCTTCTTCGGTGCTTTGTGATTCGGGGTGGAAGCTTCAGACTTCTTAGAGAGCTGCTCCTGCATACCGGACATTTTGTTCCGCAGTTTTGTACGCTCTTTTTCCATTTCGCTGGCAGGAGCGTGAATCTGACCGAATTTGTTAAAGTTGCGGATGCTTTCGTCCGCTAAATCTTTTGCTTCCTTCAATATCGCAAGAGCCTGCTCATTGGCTTCCTTTAAAATCTTATCCCGACTGCTCTCAATGCGTTCCTGCTTCTGTTCTAATTTCTGCTTCAGGGAAGTAATTTCCTGTTTGCAGGCATTGATCTCTTCCTGCTCTTTTTCAATGGTAAGACGGCTGTTTTCTAAGTCCGAGAGCAAATCCTCAAAGCTTGCCTCCGATTCGGTAATGCGGCTCTTAGCATCTTCAATCAAGGAAGACTCCAGACCGATTTTGCCGGAAATGGCGAAAGCGTTGCTCTTGCCGGGAATACCGATTAAAAGGCGGTATGTGGGGCTTAAGGTTTCTACGGAAAACTCGCAGCAGGCATTTTCTACGCCGTCTGTGGAAAGCGCAAATACTTTAATCTCACTGTAGTGGGTGGTTGCCATGGTACGGATGCCCTGCTCATGCAGTCTGGATAAAATGGATATTGCGAGGGCGGCACCTTCTGTCGGATCGGTTCCGGCGCACAGCTCATCGAACAGTACGAAAGACTTCTCATCGGCATTTTTTAAAATGGAGACAATATTAGTCATGTGGGAGGAGAAGGTACTTAAATTCTGTTCAATACTCTGCTCATCTCCAATATCTGCGAATACATCTTCAAAAACAGCTAATTCGGAACGGTCATTTGCCGGAATATGAAGTCCCGCCTGCCCCATCAGGGTCAAAAGTCCCACCGTTTTCAGGGAAACCGTTTTACCGCCGGTATTCGGACCTGTTATAATCAATAAATCAAAAGTGTCTCCTAAAATCACATCAATGGGAACTACTTTTTTCGGATCTAATAATGGATGGCGTCCTTTACGGATATTGATACGGCCTTCCGTATTAAAGACCGGAGCGACACCATTGTGTAGTTTGGCTAACTGTGCCTTTGCAAAGATAAAATCCAGCTTAGTCAGGATTTTGTAATTGTCATTGATAAAAGCGGCATATTCATAGACCCGCACACTTAAATTCGACAGGATGATTTCGATCTCTTTGGCTTCCTTTAAAAATAATTCCTTTAATTCGTTATTCAAATTTACAACAGCAACAGGTTCAATGAAAAGTGTAGAACCGCTGGAGGATTGGTCGTGAATCATACCGGGTACCTGACTTTTGGCTTCTGCCTTAACGGGAAGACAATATCTTCCATCCCGCATGGTAATCACAGCGTCCTGTAAGTACCCGCTGTTATTTGCCTGGCTCATCACTTTATTCATCTGGTTCCGGATACGTTCATTCATGCCGCCAATGGAGCGGCGGATCGATTTTAAGGTGCTGCTGGCATCGTCGCTGATTTCATCCTCGGAAAGAATACAGCGTTTGATCTCATCATTTAACGGTGTCAGCGGCTCTAAGGCTTCAAAAAATTCATCTAAGGAATCCTTCTGTTCGTCTTCACGTTCCATGCGGCTAAAGCTCTTAGCACGTTTGGTTACTTCTAAAAGCGAGCTGATCTGCAAAAATTCCGGAATGCTTAAGCTTCCGCCGATTTCAAGTCGTTTTAAAAAAGCACCTACCGGGTGGATGCCTGAAAAGGAGAGGCTTCCTTTTTTAAAAATACGCAGCAGTGCATCATCTGTCTGCCGCTGTGCTTCGTTAATTGCATCTAAGTCTGTCATGGGAAGCAGATTCCTGCACTGTTCCTTAGCAGCCTGACTATAGGAAAATTCTGTTAAAGTTTCTATAATTTTATCGTATTCTAGTGTGTGTAATGCTTTTTTGTTCATAATATGTCCTCGATCAAATGTTGTAATTCGGTTATCCCGCTGCATAACCGAATGCTGTCTAAGAAGATTATACATTATCTTCGGCGGGTTTAAAAGGAGAAAATAAAATCTTGCATACCTATTCTATTACACGTATAATAAAGGGTAGGCAACGAATTCAAACCTAAGAGAATACGGTTAAGGAGAAGTAACGGTATGGCTGAACAGGAAAAGGAAGAGTTTGCGTTTATTAAGGAAAAAATCAAAGAAAAGCCGGTAAATAAAAAGCGGTTGCTGAAGCATGGAATCTATACAGTGGGCCTTGCGGTTGTATTTGGGGTAGTGGCCTGCTTTGTATTTACATGTATGCGTCCGATTATGGAGAACTGGCTGCATCCAAAGGCAGACTCGAAGATTACAATTCCGGGGGATGAGTGGTCGGTGGAGCAGGAATCATCAGAGACAGAGGAGCCTGTGACAGAAGAGAAGCACACAGAAGAAGCCCAAACAGAGAATGCAGGGCTGACTGACGATGCGGATACAGAGCCGCGGAAGCAGGAGACGATTATTAAACAGGAGTTAGAGCTTTCCGATTATCAGATGCTTCAGAATAAGATTTATGCAATCGGGAAAGAGGCAAACCGCGCGGTCGTTACAGTGACGGGGGTCGTCAGCGATACAGACTGGTACAATAATGCCTATGAGAGTGAAGGACAGGCAGCGGGTATTATTATTGGTGATAATGGGAATGAATTGCTGATTTTAACAGAACATAAGGTGGTCAAGGCGGCGGAAGAGATCAATGTTACATTCGTTGATGAGGTCACAGTGACAGCTTCTTTGAAAAAATATGACGGAAATACAGGCATTGCGATTCTTACAGTGGATTTAAGGCAGTTAGAGGAAAGTACAAAGAGCAGTATCTCTTATGCGGTACTTGGAAATTCTTTAACTGTCGAGCAGGGAAATATTGCCATCGCTATCGGCAGTCCGTTAGGAACAAATTATTCGATTGGAACTGGTAATATCACTTCTATCGGAAATGTGATACATACGGCGGATGCTACATATACAGTATTTACAACGGATATTGTAGGAAGCAGCAGCAGCAGCGGAGTGCTTTTGAATTTAAATGGAGAAGTCGTAGGACTTGTCATGCAGGGATACAGCAGCGATGGTGCGGATAATACGCTGACGGCAATTTCGGTATCAGAATTAAAGCAGATTATTGAGATGCTGTCAAATGGCAGAGATATTCCGTATTTTGGTCTTAAAGTAGTCACTGTTACAGATAAGATTGCAAATGATTATGATATTCCAAAAGGCGTCTATATTAAAGAGGTTTTGTTAGATTCGCCGGCTTGGGTAGCAGGACTGCAGAGCGGTGATGTGATCGTGGAAATGGATGGCGAGGAGCTTACTTCCGTGGAAGCATATAAAGCAAAGCTGCTATCTTTAGAGCCGGGAGCATCTATAGAAGTTGCGGTAAAACGCCAGGGAATGAATGATTACATCCGTGTGACCTGCAATGTGACAGCAGGCAAGCTTCAATAAAAGGGAGCAGACAAAGGAGAGCAGGAAGGAGAAGCTGCGGGAGCAGTAATGTGAACATGAAGTATATTGAATCTTTTCGAGAGGGAGAAAGAGTAAGTGAGATTTTTCTCTGCAAGCATAAACAATCTGCGGTTACAAAGAATGGGAAGCCATACGAAAATGTGATCCTGCAGGATAAAACAGGTACATTGGATGCGAAGATATGGGAGCCGGATTCTCAGGGAATAGAGGATTTTGAGACTTTGGATTATATCGGCGTCATGGGAGATGTCACCAGCTTTCAGGGTGCGCTTCAGTTAAATGTAAAGCGTGTCCGTAAGGCAGGACCGGGAGAATATGATCCGAAGGATTATCTTCCGGTCAGCAGCAGGGACGTGGAAGAGATGTATGAGGAATTGAAGGGTTATATCAGTAGCGTTTCCAATCCGTATCTGCAGAAGCTGTTGGCGGAATTTTTCTTAGAGGACGTAGAGTTTATCAGGAGATTTAAATTTCATTCCGCCGCAAAGAGCGTACATCATGGTTTTGTGGGCGGCTTGCTGGAGCATACATTAGGAGTGACAGAGCTTTGCGAGGCATTCTGCAGGCAGTATCCGATTTTAAACCGTGACCTTTTATTGACGGCAGCAATGTTCCATGATATTGGAAAATTAGAGGAATTGTCTGCATTTCCTGAGAATGACTATACAGACGAGGGACAGTTGTTAGGACATATTATGATTGGCGCAGAGTGGGTCGGGGAGCATATCCGGACGATTCCGGGATTCCCGCGTAAGCTGGGCAATGAATTAAAGCATTGTATTTTAGCGCATCATGGAGAGTTGGAGTATGGTTCCCCTAAGAAACCGGCATTGATTGAGGCGGTGGCATTGAATTTTGCAGACAATGTGGATGCAAAGATGGAGACTTTAAAAGAGGCCTTTGCAAGTGTGCCGGAAGGCAATACGGAGTGGCTCGGGTATAACAGACTCTTAGAGTCGAATATCCGAAAGACCAGTAAGTAGGAGCAGTATGCAGAAGAATGATATAATTGAGCTTGTAATAGAAGATATTAGTACAGACGGCGCAGGAATTGGCAAATATGACGGTATGACGTTTTTTGTAAAGGATGCAGTCATTGGAGATCGGGTAACTGCGAAAGTAATGAAATTGAAAAAAACATACGGCTATGCACGTTTGATGAAAATTAAGGAGGCTTCCCCGCATCGGGTGGAGCCCCGTTGTCTTTATGCCCGTTCCTGCGGAGGCTGTCAGATTCAGCAGATGGATTATGAGAGCCAGCTTGCTTTCAAGCAGCGTAAGATACGGGGGAATCTGATTCGTTTAGGAGGCTTTAATGAGGCATTTATAGACAGCGTGATGGAGCCAATCGTGGGCATGGACGAGCCTTTTGAATATCGGAATAAAGCACAGTTTCCTGTGGGAGTGAATGCGGATGGGGAAATTGTGACAGGATTTTATGCTGGCAGAACCCACAATATTATTGCAAATACAAATTGTGTCCTTGGGGTGCCGGTAAATGAAACGGTACTGCAGACGGTACTTGATTTTATGAAGGAATTTCAGGTATCTGCCTATGATGAAAAGACAGGGAAGGGTCTGGTACGTCATGTTTTGATCCGCTATGGATTTGACTCGAAAGAGATTATGGTATGCCTGATTGTAAACGGGAAAAAACTGCCCGGGGAAGAAGAACTTTTTAAGCGGCTTTCCCGCATTGCAGGCATGAAGAGCATTTCTCTGAATGTAAATATGAAGAATACAAATGTGATTCTGGGCGAAAAGACCAGAACGATCTGGGGAGAACCGACCATTACAGATATTTTGTATTTACGGGATACAGCGGATTTTAAGCGGACAGGGGAAAAGACGGTATATCAGATTTCCCCGCAGTCCTTTTATCAGGTGAATCCGATTCAAACGGAGAAATTGTATTCCCTGGCACTTGATTATGCAGGGCTGACGGGAAAGGAAACGATCTGGGATCTGTATTGCGGCATCGGAACGATTTCTCTGTTTCTGGCACGGAGTGCAAAGCAGGTATACGGAGTGGAGATTGTACCCCAGGCAATCGCAGATGCGAGGAAGAATGCAAAATCGAATGGTATTTTTAATGCAGAGTTTTTTGTCGGAAAGGCGGAAGAGGTGCTGCCGGAGTTCTATGCGAAAAAGGGCAACGGCGCAGAGGCAGATGAGGCAATGCGGCATCCGGATGTTATCGTCGTGGACCCGCCGCGGAAAGGGTGCGATGAGAAGTGTCTTCAGACAATGCT
>CAYWXJ010000025.1:0-20519 GCA_964462405.1 uncultured Eubacterium sp. | reverse complement strand
GCTATAAACGTTTGATTGCACCCTCTGCGGAGCGGGAAATCCGCAATGCTCTGACAGAAAAAGCAGAGGACTCTTCCCTGAAAGTATTCGGCAGCAATCTGGAGCAGCTGCTCATGCAGCCTCCCATTGCCGGACACACGGTACTTGGCTGGGACCCGGCTTTCCGTACCGGCTGTAAGCTTGCCGTAGTCGATTCAACCGGAAAGGTATTAGATACGGTAGTCATTTATCCTACCGCCCCGCAGAACAAGGTCGAAGAATCCAAAAAGGTGTTAAAGCACCTGATTCAAAAATATAATATCACCTTAATTTCCGTTGGAAACGGAACAGCTTCGCGGGAATCTGAGATGGTCATTGTGGATTTATTAAAAGAAATACCGCAGAAGGTGCAGTATGTCATAGTAAGCGAAGCCGGGGCATCCGTATATTCCGCGAGTAAGCTTGCTACTGAGGAGTTCCCGAATTTTGACGTGGGACAGCGAAGTGCGGCGTCCATTGCGCGACGCCTGCAGGACCCATTGGCGGAATTAGTAAAAATAGACCCGAAATCCATCGGTGTGGGACAGTATCAGCACGATATGAACCAGAAGAAGTTAGGCGAAGCGTTAGGCGGTGTTGTAGAGGACTGTGTGAACAAGGTCGGGGTTGATTTGAATACCGCATCAGCCTCCCTTTTGGAATATATTTCCGGTATCAGTAAAGCCATTGCCAAAAATATCGTGGCATACCGAGAGGAAAACGGCAGGTTTACCTCCCGCTCCCAGCTTT
Source organism: uncultured Eubacterium sp. (assembly GCA_964462405.1). GTDB lineage: Bacteria > Bacillota > Clostridia > Lachnospirales > Lachnospiraceae > Roseburia_B. Next base: position 19,751 of record CAYWXJ010000025.1, on the reverse strand, counting down.
TAAAGGTATCCAAGCTAGGACCGAAGGCATACGAACAGTGTGCAGGCTTTATGCGCATTACAGAGGGCAAAAATCCTTTAGATGCCACCAGCGTGCATCCGGAAAGCTACGATGCAACCAAAAAGCTGTTAGAGAAATCAGGGTATACTCCGGCGGATATTAAAGAAGGAAATTTAAAAGGAATCTCTAAGAAGATTTCCGATTATAAGAAGCTCGCAGAAGAGCTTGAGATCGGTGAGCTGACATTAGAGGATATTGTAAAAGAATTAGAAAAACCCGCCCGTGACCCAAGGGAGGACATGCCAAAGCCGATTCTCCGCAGTGATGTCTTAGAGATGAAAGACCTGACACCGGGCATGATTCTAAAGGGAACCGTCCGCAATGTCATTGACTTTGGGGCTTTCGTGGATATTGGAGTACACCAGGATGGTCTGGTGCACATTTCCCAGATGTGCGAACGCTACATCAAGCACCCGCTGGAGGTAGTCAGCGTCGGTGACATAGTAGAGGTCAAGGTCATGAGCGTAGATTTAAAAAAGCAGAGAATCCAGCTTACCATGAAATTGAATGGATAATATATGAGTATATATAGATGCCTGCTGACGGGCCTTTTCCGCTAAAATCATGATTCATAACGCTTCTGCATCCGATGAAACAAACTCTGCGGAATCGAAAATCCAAAGATAATCCCAATGGCGATGGCACCTGCAATTTTAAACGTCTCCATACCTTTTGAAGCAAACAGATTCATCTCATTCATAATAAAATAGTAAGAAGTATAGTAAATTCCGGCGCCCGGCACCAAAGGAAAAATTCCGACCACAAGGTAAAGGGTAACCGGATTTTTTCTCAGTGCGGCAAAAAAACGCGATAGAATCGTAAGGAAAAAGGTCGCAAGCAAAGAGGCGATAACCGTACCCGTACCAAGTGCGTAAAAAATCAGATAGCAGATCCAGCCTGCCGCACCGGTCAGGGCGCAGAAAATACATTGTTTCTTCGGGGCGTAAAACAGCACCGCAAAGGATGCGGTTGCCAGCATGGCAAGGATAAACTGTAGAATCATTTTAAAATCACACCTCCCGGAATATAGCGGTATAGGATAATCACGGTGCCTACACCGACGGCAATACACATAGCGGTTAAAATTGCATCCAAAAGATGAATAGCTCCCGACAGATAATCTCCGTTAAATAAGTCCCGGATAGAGGTGGTAAGTGCGATACCGGGAACAAGGGGCATGATACCGCCGATAACGATTTTATCCTGCATGACAGGAAGCTTCAGATTTAAAAATAAAAGGCTCCCTGCCGTTAAAAAGGCACTTCCGATAATATTTGTAATGAATTTTGAAGCCCTTCGCTTCTGCTGGTCCATCCGCAGGTACTGCAGAAAAATACCCAGTACAAAGGTGCAGACAAAATCCAATGGTCTGCCGCCGAAAATATAAGAAAAACAGGCGCTTCCAAGACCGCAGCAAAGACCCTGTATCCATGGCTTTGGAGCGGGCATGGATTTGCATTCTTCCAAACGCTTCCAGGCATCCTTGACATCGCAGGTATGTCCGCAGATTTCTCTGGATAACTGGTTGACGGCAGCCACCTTTCCTAAATGCACATCCCCTAAGGGCACATGGCGGACAATACTGCAGGCGTCCTCTCTGTCTTCATTGGCACTGGCAAAGATACCGTTGGAAAGCACATAGACATCACAGTTTTCAATATCAAAGGCATCTAAAATGTGCAGAATCGTATCTTCTACCCGGTAGATTTCTCCGCCGTTTCGAAGCAGTGTATCGCCGATTTCCACTGCCAGAGTCAGAATTTCTTTACTGTCAGACATAATGAAAAACCTCCTGAATAAAGTATTATCTATTATAGTTTCATTTTTCCTTTTTTTCTACCATTTTGCATAAGTTTTTGAAAAAGATACATACTACTCACATTAATAGAAAGTATAAAAGGATGTGAGCAGAATGAATCGAAAAGTATACAGACTCTGTCTTGTAGTAGTAATCGGAATTGCAGTGGTATTCGGCATACTGTATTACCGTTTTGCACAGAATCAGGAAATTGCTCCGAAGGACGGAACATTTGTCTGGAGTGAAATGGCAGGGAGTGAGGATGCATGAGTGCGAACAGTGAAACTATCTATATAAAAATCGACCAGAATGTTCTGGTGCATGACAGACAAGTGACATTGGGAGATATTGCATCCATAACCAGTTCCAACGAAGCAATGGTACGGCAGTTAAAGCAGAAGAAGGTCTACAGCTTCCCTTCAAAGTCCGGCCGGAAAAAAAAAGAAAAGATACAAAGAAAAATTTTTTGCATCTTAGAAATCGTTGCGCTGATACATGAAGAATATCCGAATGCAGAGGTTGATAATGAAGGAGAAACGGATTTTATCATAGAATTTGAAGAACCTGTAAAGGAGGAAGGCGCTGGCTCTAAGATTAAGATTTTTGTTCTTTGTGTATTGATATTTTTCGGGGCGGCATTTACGATCATGTCATTTAATAATGATATTGGAATTACAGAAATGTTTGGAACCTTTTATTATCAGGTCACAGGAACGAAATCCGATGGTATGACGGAGTTAGAGATCAGCTATTGTATCGGTCTTGCAATCGGAATTATCGTCTTTTTCAATCATTTCGGGAAGAAAAAAATTACGCCGGACCCGACCCCGATTCAGGTACAGATGCGTAAGTATGAGCAGGATGTGGATATGACATTTATCGAAAATGCGGCAAGAGGGGGAAAAGAAATCGATGTGGACTAAACATCTATTTTTAAGCGCCATCGGCTTTACCAGCGGGCTTGCGGTAGCCAGCGGAACCTTTGCATTGATCGTGACGCTTCGTGTGATGCCGAGAATTATCGGAAAGAGCAATACTGCATCAAACGTACTCCGCTATGAGAATATGATTGTAGCAGGAGGAATCGCGGGAAATATTGCTGCGGTCTTTCCGGATTTAAGGATTCCCTTAGGAAGTCCGCTTTTAATTCTCTATGGGCTGTGCAGCGGGATACAGGTAGGCTGTTTTGTTATGGCATTGGCGGAAGTTATGGATGTATTTCCGATTATGTTCCGGCGAATGGGATTAAAGATCGGTATGGCCTGGGTCATTACAGCTATGGCAGCAGGCAAGGTGACAGGCGGGTTATGGTATTTTTACCGGCATATGGGCATGGGACAGTAGCTTATCGTGTATGTACGGCGTGTCAGGGACATTGGATTGACGAGCGATGAAAGCAGGAGTAAAATAGGCGTAAACATGTGCTTGTGAAATATTTCACATTTACAGAGAATAGGGGGATAAGGATATGGTTACGTTGGTTGCAAGACAGAGTGTAATCATCAAATGCAATATGCAGGCGTCGATACTTCTGGGAAATTATGAATTTTATTATGCGGCAGGATTGCTCTGTAAGCTGAAGGGAATTTCCGTAGAGGAGGATATTTTACCGAAAGCATTAGAGGAGCGGATAGCACCGGAGCTGAAAAGCTTTTCCGGAGAAGATAAAAGGGAGCAGTATCTTGTCAGGCTGCTTAGCAATTATGAAACCTTAGAGGAATATGATGAGCAGATGAAGGAATTGTTAAAATGGGGACTTAAAGAGGAGAATATCTGGCAGGTAACAAGCTGATTTTGAATAGGAAGAGAGGGAAAACAGTTGGCGGCGGAAAAGAATATCAACCAGCAAAAAGAGGAAGAACAGAAGGCTTATAACGAATATGTAAAAGAGGTAACACCGACACATTCATTGCCGAAGAATATGGCAAAGGCATTTTTGACAGGCGGAATCATCTGTGTCATTGGACAGGGGATTTTAGCATACTGCAGTAAGATAGGACTTGATAAGGAGATTTCCGGGAGCTGGTGCAGTTTACTGTTAGTTCTGCTCAGTGTACTTTTGACCGGATTTAATATCTACCCGAAGCTTGCAACTTTTGGCGGTGCAGGCGCCCTGGTACCGATCACCGGATTTGCAAATTCGGTGGCAGCCCCCTGTATTGAGTTTAAGAAGGAGGGACAGGTCTTCGGAATCGGATGTAAGATATTTACCATTGCAGGACCGGTGATTTTGTATGGAATCTTTAGTTCCTGGGTGCTTGGGTTGATTTACTGGGCGTTAAAGATGATGGGTATTATGTAGGCGGGAATTTAGCATAAAAATATACAGAAATCGTAAAAAAACCAACTAACAGAATAAAATAATCCACGAAGAATTTTCAGTAAAAAACAGGTAAAAAAGTAAAATAAAAAATCACAAAATGTTCATAAATTAAAGAATTTCTAATCTTATAGGAAGAGCGTATAATTGCAATCATATCAGTAAAAAAGGGTAGGGAAGGATTTGCTGAAAAAAAGAAAGGAGAGGATAAAATGAGGAGAAGACTGTTAGCCGGACTTCTTGTTGCCGCTGGACTTGTTTCCATGTGCTGTCAGAGTGTATTGATACAGGCAGACGATGGCACGGGCGCGGGACAAGATATTGTTCTAAGCAAAAGCGACTCCGGGAATCCGATGCTGGGATTTGATGAAAATGGAGACATACTTTATGGTGGGGATCCATCTGTCTTAGTAGACGGAGATACTGTGTATTGCTATGTAGGACATGATACGTCCGACGACGAAAGCTATTATATGCCGGACTGGAGATGTTATTCTTCTACAGACATGAAGACATGGAACTATGAAAGCGAGATTATGAGTGCAGGCACGATCTCATGGGCTGCGGATGATTACGAAGCATGGGCAGGACAGGTCATTAAATATAATGAGAAATATTATTTTTATTACTGTACCGAAGCCAATGCTGCAAACGGAGGCGGTAAGTCCATAGGTGTTGCTGTTTCCGATGCTCCGACAGGCCCGTTTACCGATATTGGTAAGCCGCTGTCAAGGAATATTGACACACCAGACGGACCTAGTACATGGGAGGATATTGATCCCACTGCATGGGTGGAAACAGATGCAGACGGTGTAGAACACAGGTATTTAGGCTGGGGAAACACTCGTTTCTTTATCGCAGAGCTGAATGAGGATATGATCAGCATCAAAGATCGTGATGGTGACCCTGATACATTATCCTGTGGTTATGCTTCAAAATATACGGGAGATGGAGAAGGGTATGATATTGTAATCGGAACGATTAACAATATGCCGGAAGGAAGCAACGGATATACCGAGGCGCCATATTATTACAGACAGCAGGATGAGAACGGAGATTATTACGGACCATATTATATGTTCTATGCTTATGGCTGGAGAGAGCAGATGGCATATGCTACCATTCCTGAAGATGGTGACATTATGAGCAATGAATGGAAGTGGGGAGGCTTATTGATGGAGCCGTCCGCCACAGCGAACACCAACCATATGGCTGTTTTTGATTTTAAAGGACAGACTTATTTTGTATACCATGACGGAAGCTTGCCGTATGGAAGCGGATATCGGCGCGTAGCATGTGTGGAACCGATTGAGATTAATGAAGACGGAAGCATTGATTACATAAAGAAGACTGCAGTCGGTCTTACAGGAACGGTTTCTAAGATTACCGATATGAATGGAAATTACATTGCACATGTACCGTTTGAAAATACGCAGGACGACAGTCAGTATCCGATGTCCGGTAAGGCGGTAGAATGCAGCTTCTATAGTGATGGTGAGGAAAATGAGTGGGAGATTGTTCCGGCAATGCATAAGGACTATAGAGATCAGGGAGCATATGTATCCATTGAGTCCAATAATAAGCCGGGGATGTATCTTGCAGATTCCGGCAGGAAGCTGGTATTATCCCAGAATATTGGCGGAACTGATTCCGAATCGCTTTCCATGACTTTCCATACGGTAAAGGGATTAAGCGGAATCGGGGTATCATTTGAGAGTGTTGTCAATCGGGGATATTATCTGGTAAATAGAAGCGGAACACTGAAATTTATAAAGAATCCGGACGCAGAGGAAGCTACTTTCCTGGTGGGCGGAGAAAGGACAGTAAAGTCCGGCGGTGCCTTAAAGACAAAGAGAATGTATGCAGTTGGTGATAAGCTGAATACCGATGATATTTGGGTACAGCTTTACATGGAAGATGGTACATTCGCAGAAATAGAAGACTTTACGGCAGATGCATCGAAAATAGACATGACCCGGGCAGGAAGTTATGCTTTGACGGTAGAATATGAATATCTCGGAGAGAAGCATACGGATGAAATCAAGATTACTGTTGTAGAAGCGGAATATTTTAAATAATCATGGGAGGAGAATGGATATGCGATTTAAAAAAGTAGTATCAGGACTGCTTACGGCTGCATTGGTGATGACATCTGTGCAGGTGTCGGCGGCAGAAAGCAAGGTAACAGAAGGAGTACCGACGGAAGGTCTGGTAGCTTCCTTTACATTTGATGACGCAACATTGAATAATGGGAAGACGGAGGATGATTCAGAGGTATCAGCTCCAGCTTCTGCAATTGTACCGGCTCCATCAGGTACAACAGAGTGCGCAGCTTATACAGGCGAAGTAGAATATGTTGCCGGAAAAAGCGGTCGTGGCGTCAGAATACAGGATTATGGTTTGAAATTAAATCAGGAAAATCTTGGCAAAGACTATACTGTTTCAATGTGGGTAAAACCGGACGGGGCGATTGCGACAAATGCGAATGTTTTATTCCTTGGAAGAACAGACAAGGATGACACATGGACAGGAATTGCAGGTGAAAATAGCAGCGCTACATGTAAATTATGGGTAAATGGAACTGCTGCAGATGGATCTTCTGTAGAATGGGTGACAACTGCAGGACCAGAGATTGATTCAACTGCATGGCATCATCTTGTAGTTACCGGTTCAGATGGGGCGGCTACAGTATATGTAGACGGAACAGCAGTTAAGAATATTAGTAATACATCGGTTCCGAATTCTCTGGACGGAGAGGGAAGAGATGTTTTGATTGGCGTAACTGCATGGGATCCGCCATTTGTCGGAACTGTGGATGAAGTCAATATATATAACAAGACCTTGACAGCAGATGGCGTGGCAGCTTTGTATAATGTTACAAAGGATGCAGAGAATACAAAGGGAGATTTATTTACCTGGGGAGAGGTAAAGGCAAGCATTTCAGGCGCTGTGAATAAAGGATCTAAAAAACAGATTACTGTAACCCTTCCGGAAGGCTTGGATACAGCAGATGTTACAATTTCTTATGAAAGTGATACAACGGACGTAGCAGAAGTTGATGAGACAGGTGTAGTTACCGGTAAAGCAGTCGGAACAGCTACAATAACAGCAACCGTCAAACTAAATACTGAAGGTGAAGAAGGTGAAGAAGAAGAAGAGACTCAGGAAAAAACGGCAGCCGTAGAGGTAAGGGTACTTGATCCGGAGACATCGACCTATCCTGATGATTTGATCGCATATTATAATTTTGACGATAAAACAATCAACAATGCCGTTGCAAAAGACAGCAGCGGGCAGGCAGTTTTAAAAGGAAATGGAAATACAAGCTACAGCAAAGATGCGGTTTTTGCAGAAAGTATTAATACAGAAAAAGGTTCGGCGATTCAATTAGGAGATTATGGACTGAAACTGGAGCAGTCAAATCTTGGCACAGATTTTACCGTGTCTATGTGGTTAAAACCGACAGCTACGATTGCGAATAACGGAGCAGTGACGCTTTTAGGTTATAACAGTCCGGAGAACTGGGTTGCCATTGCAGGACAGAATAATACTGATAATGAAACAAAAATCTGGGCAAACGATGCAGTAGGCGGATCCTATAGCTGGACTACATTGTCAACACAGACCTTTAACCAGGATTGGCATCATGTAGCATTTGTTGGTACGGATGGCGAACTTTCATTCTATATGGATGGAGTGAAAAAGTGGACAAAAGACAGCACGAATCCTTTAGACGGAACAGATCATGATATTCTGGTAGGTCTGACCTACTGGGCTGCAGATGCCTGCTTCCCGGGTCTTGTAGATGAGATCCAGGTTTATGATACGGCAAAAACAGATGCGGAGATTGTACAGTTGGATAAAGAACTTTTCAAGGAGATGCTTCAGTCTAAGGTGGATGCAGCATTTACTGATGAAGTGCTCCTTGGAAAGAATACAGATAAAGCCGAAGTTAAGTGGAATCTGAATCTTCCGACAGAATTAGACGGAGTAACTGTCACATGGGAGAGTACAGCTCCTGAGATCATTGCTACAGATGGTACCGTAAACAATCAGGAGGAAGAAAAAGAGGTAACTTTGACAGCAAGAGCTACAGCAGGAACCTTAGAAGCGACAAAGACACTTAAGGTAACAGTAGCAGCATTAGACAGAGAGGCACTGAACCAGCTTGTAGAAGAAGCTGGGACAATTGATACAACTTATGCAACAGAAGCGAGCAAGACAAGACTTGAAGCTGCAATTGCAGCAGGAAAAACAGCACAGAGTTACGAGGAAGTGGAAACTGCATCGACAGAGTTGACGAAAGCAATCAGCGGTCTGAAGCTTGTAGAGGAATATGCAAATCCGTTTGGATTAATTGCAGAGCCGACAGCAAAACAGACAATAAAGGTTGGCGAAAGCCGTCAGATGCTCTATGTACCGGACAGCATTAAAGAGACGACAACCATTTCATATCTTTCCAGTGATGAAAATGTTGTTGCTTATGCGGATGGCATCGCAACAGCAAAGGCAGAAGGAAAGGCAACCGTTACAGCGATCGTAACCAGCGAATACAATCATTATGTAATGGAATATTCTGTTGCATTAGATATTACAAAGGCAGATCCGGTGAACCCAGGTAGTGATTCCAGTACAGGTGTAAATCCGGGTAGTGGTTCCGATACGGGTACAGGCACAACGGATGATGTGAAACAACCGACTTTAAATGTAAAGAAGATCACACTCGGTTTAGGAGAGACATTTACTCTGAAAGTTGCCAATACAACCGGAAAAGTAACATATAAGAGCAGCAAGACAAAATATGTGAAGGTTACTTCAGCAGGTAAAATTACTGCTAAGAAGAAAGGCAGCGCTACAATTACTGCTACACTTGCAGACGGCACAAAGCTTACCTGTAAGGTGACAGTTAAGAAGGCGCCGAAGAAGATCAGCTTAGCAAAGAAGAGTGTCACCTTAAAGAAAGGTAAGACCTATAAGATTAAGGTGAAATTGCCGGCTAATACTGCTAGTTATAAGATTACATATAAGACCAGCAGTAAGAAGGTCGCAACTGTGGATACAGCAGGTAAGGTAACAGCAAAGAAAAAAGGAAAAGCAACCATTACGGTTACTACCTTTAACAAGAAAAAAGCAACTCTTAAGGTAACTGTAAAATAAACAGGTAACGGTTTACAGACAGGAAAGGTGGTAATTCATGAAAAACAGATTTTTAAGAACGGCGGCTTCGCTGTTTCTGGCAGGGGCAATGATTGTTGCCCCTCTGGGAAGCTCATCATTCGATGTACAGGCAGAGGAAGTCTCCGGGCTTTCTATTCGGGAGTCTGAAATCCATCAGCTTTTAACAGAGGATTTAGAGCTGCCGGATTCCATTGACGGACAGGAAGGCGCAGTCATTACCTATAGTGTAGATGAAAAAGACTCGGATTATGCAGAAATAGAGGGAAATGTATTAAAGATTACAAGACCTTATGCAAAGGAAGGAAACTATTCCTTCACACTTCATGCAAAAATAGAATACAATGGGGAAACGACGATAAAGGATTTCCCGCTGATTATTGCAGAGGGAGTCAGTGATGATACCTATGCGGGATATATTTATGTATCCTTTTCTGTAAATAAAGATAATCTTGAAGATGTACAGCAAACTCACTTTTTCTTAAGTGAAGACGGTCTGAACTGGACAGCATTAAACGGTTGTAATCCGGCGTTCTTAGCTGGTACGGATTATGCATCCAACATTGAAAGAGTATCTACATCTAAAAATACATCTAAAAATAACTGGGAATATAAAACAGGAACAGATATTACAAAGACCGTGTCCGGAGATGCTTCCGTACTCTTCCCGTTTGAAGGGGAGGACCAGGGTGTGCGTGACCAGTATCTGATCCGGGGTTGTAAGGCAGACGGCAGTGATTCCGGTAAGATATGGCTGCTGGCTACAGACTTAAATACCCATGACGATAAATATTACGGTGACAAAGCGTCAGATAAGTTGGGTGACTGGGGGCTGACTTCAATCAACGGAAGTACTTCTATCTTTATCTGGGAAACCGAAGACTGGGTACACTGGACAAGACGCTGGGTAGATGTTGGTTCTGAAGTAGGTGCGGGAATGGCATGGGCGCCGGAAGCAATTTACAATCCTGCAAAAGACAACTATCTGGTATACTGGTCTGCACGTGTAGAAGAGGACGGTAAAGCAAGAGACAGACTTTATTGTAATGAAACATCAGATTTTATAAACTTTGGTCCGACAAAATTGTATGAAGCAGAGCCATATTATAAAAACTATAATGGGGGTGTTTCAGGCAATGATGGCTATGGAAATATTGATACCTCACAGCTTTGGGTACCGGAAAAAGATGAGAACGGCGAAACGATCTTAAACGAGGACGGAAGTGTAAAGAATCCTTACGGAACTTTATATCGTCTGGTTAAGGATGAAACAAACAATCATGTTGAACTGATGAGTGCTGAAACGGTACTTGATCCGGCAGTAGATTATGATGCATCAGATCCTCTGTTGATTAAGCCGTATACATTAGACGGCGTAACTTATGATTCATTGGATAGCTTGAAGAATCTTACGAATGATTCGAATGCTATCAAACTTGCAGAGATTGTACATAACTGGTTTATCGGCAATTCCACCGGAAATCACTTTACAAAGATTTCCCAGACAGGAATCGAAAACTACAAGGGTCAATATGAAGGGGCAACGATGTTTAAGTTCAATGACCGTGATGAATGGTGTGTCATGATTGATTATTATGGAGATATGTCTGTCCGTTATGAGCCGTATCTGACAACGGATTTGTCAGTGCCTGACAGCATTAAGAAGGCTGCAACGGGAACCTATGGACGTACCGGCGGCGATATTGGTACCCATGGCGGTATGATTCCGATTACAGCAGAAGAGTACAATACATTGGTTAGTACTTATAATGCAGATCCTACTGTAGATAATTATCATCCGATTGACTATATTGAAGTGGATAAACGTGCTCTCAGCGATAGGTTAGAGTTACTTGAGGAGAAGCTGAATGACGAAAATCTGTCCGAAGAACAGGCAGCATCCTTGAAAGCTAAGGTAATCCGCGCAAAAGCATTGATTGGAGATGATGCTGTTTCCAGTTCTGAAATTGATGCTTTCATGACATTCGTGGATGAGATGTTTGCCCCTGTACAGATTACAGTATCTAAGACAGAGGTTACATTGACGGCAGGAAATTCTGAGACGATTACTGCAGAGGTAACTTTGGAGGATACCGAACTTACATGGAAGAGTGCGGATGAAACGGTAGCGACTGTAGAGAACGGAATCATCAAGGCCGTATCAAAAGGTTCAACCTTCGTCTTTGTAAAAGCCGGAATGAAAGGTCTTGTACCAATTAAAGTAACTGTACAATAGACGGAAAAATTAATTTTTAAAATCAAGAAGATGGTCACCGCATGAATTCATTCATGCGGTGATTTTTTTAACGAAAATCATATAAAAGTGAACAAGATGAATAAAAAATCAAACTTTATTTTAGACAGCGGATAGAAAAATTGAAAATAATATAAGAAAATAGACAAAAAAAAGAATATCCTGAATTGAATTTTAGCAAGGTCTATATGAGAATGAATAACTAGGAGGCTTTGTAACCAATCAGAAAGGGGCAGGAAAAATGATAAAAAAGAAATGGTTGTCAGGTATTTTAGCGGCGGCTATGCTAGTGGGGCTTATGACGCCAATGCCGCAGGCAGCATCCGCAGCAACTGCGGGAGCAACTGAAATTGTGCTCGAAAAGAGTACACTTGGAAATCCCATTGCCGGATTTGATGAATACGGAAATATTACCTATGCAGGTGACCCGACAATTCTGGTGGATGGAGATACCGTATATCTGTATGTAGGACATGATGATACCGGCAGCGGCGGAGGATATACGATGCCGAATTATTTATGTTATTCTACACAGGATATGATAAACTGGGAATATCACGGCTCGATTATGGAGATGACGACAGTATCCTGGGCTGATAATGTCAGTGCATGGGCAAGTCAGGCAATCAGGCATAACGGCAAATATTATCTGTATTACTGTGCGGAAACGGGCAGCGGTAAAGCAGTGGGAGTAGCAGTAGCGGATTCTCCTACCGGACCCTATAAGGATCAGGGAAAACTGGTATCAAGCAGCATGACGAATACGGAAACTTATGTAATTGGAGATTCCACAGCAAAGAATCTGTATGGCAGAAAATCTTCTTTCGGCTGGGAAGATATTGATCCTACGATCTGGATTGATACGGATGAAAGCGGTGAAGAACATGCATATCTGATGTGGGGCAACAGTAATCTTTGGATGTGCGAACTGAATGAAGATATGATTTCTGTAAAGGATCAGGACAAAAACGGCGTAATTGAACAGGGTGAAGATAAGGATCTCTGGTATCAGAATATTACAGGAATTGAGAAAATCGCTGCAAACGGCAATCAGAGTGACATTGTAGATTTTACGGAAGCACCCTGGTTATATCGCAGAAGGGATGCCGATGGGAAGGCTTACGGGTCATATTATGTATTCTTCGCAATGCACTGGCGTGAAGAAATGGGTTATGCGACCACAGATGATATTACCAGCGGTCAGTGGACCTATGGCGGCAAGCTGATGGAGCCGACAGCAACATCTAACACCAATCATCCGGCGGTATTTGATTTTAACGGACATACCTATTTTATATATCATAATGGTTCTCTGCCGGGCGGCAGCGGATACCGTAGAGTTGTATGCGTGGAGGAGCTTGTTTTCAATGAAGACGGTTCGATTGACTATATCCAGGAAACCTCTACCGGAATAAGCGGTACAGCCAGTCAGATACTTGACAACACCGATACGGTAATTGCACATGAGAAGTTTTCCAATAATTTGTATGATTCCTATTATCCGCAGAGAAATATTGCGGTAAGTGCAAATAACGATGCAGAAAAAGCAGATGCAATGTGGGAAATTGAACCGGGTAAGGCGGATAAGAATAATGATGCATATGTAACGATTGAAGCCTTCAATAAACCCGGAATGTATCTGATGGTAAATGATTCTTATGAAGTAGTACTGTCACATGACAGCAACAATGATTCTGCAGCGCCAGGCACAGGAATCACCGTAGATTCGGAGAGTATGACGTTCCGTACGTTAGAGGGCTTTGCAGGAAGAGGCGTCACATTTGAAAGTGTCGCTTATCCGGGATATTATCTGACCTCAGAAAACGGAGCGCTGATCGTAAGCGAAAATCCGGATAACGAGGCATGTACATTTGAAATTGGGCCGGCAGAGAATATTTCTGCTATCTTAGCACAGAAGGTTGACAGAACATATGAAGTTGGTGAGACGCTTAACGTAGATGATATTCGTGTAAGAGTTACCTATGATGACGGAACAACCAAGACGATTACAGAAGGCTTTACCACCAATGCAGCTTCTGTTGATATGAATACGGCAGGAAGCAAACAACTGATCGTAACTTATAAAGAGAAGGGCATTGTCAGGACTTCGGCGGTCAATCTCAATGTTGTAGCAAAAACTGCAATCGCAGCTGCAGATATTGACCCGGCGGATGAGCTTCCGGCAAAAGGCTCCGCTTATACCGTAGGCAATCTGAAATATAAGGTAACTAAAACAGATGAATATAACACGGACGGAAGCAATGGAACCGTTACCGTGACCGGCATTAAGAGCAAATCATTGAAATCCGTAGTGATACCGGCGGAAGTAAAAATCGGAGAATACACATTTAAAGTAACTGCCATCGGAGCGAAAGCATTTTATAAGTGCTCTAAATTAAAGACAATTACCATTGGAGATAATGTCAAGAGTATCGGTAAGAATGCAATCAACGGTATCAATAAAAAAGCAACTATTAAAGTATCTTCCGGAAGATACAAAGCAGTCAAGAAATTGTTAAAGAGCAATACGGGTTATAAGAAAACCATGAAAATTAAAAAAATGAAATAGAGGGGGGAAAAGTGATGAAGTGCAAAAAAATAGTGAGTGGTCTGCTTGTATGTGCAATAGCAGCTTCTTCCGTATTCACCGGAGATTTGACAGTTGTAAATGCAGCAGATATGCCAACACCGTTAGGAAGCTATAGTTTTGATGATGAAAGTCTGGGTGAGGGAGTATCTGCGATTGTTACAGGACTTACAGAGTACACAGGTACGGTAACTTATGATACAGGAAGAACAGGTGAAGATAACGATAAAGCAGTAGTACTTGGTGAACATGGCTTAAAGCTGCCGGAATCAAATATTGGTTCTGCATATACGGTTTCCATGTGGGTAAAGCTGACGGATAATCTTGCGAACTTTTCTCCTGTATTGGCTCTCGGACATGGAGATAGCAGTTCTCAGAAATGGATGTCCGTAGCGGGGGCATGGGAAAATACTGAGGATAATGCGGATGATGAAAGCTTAATTGTCTGGGGAACCGACATTATAAGCACAGATGAGCTGCATTTTGAAATGACGAAAAATGTGTGGACAATGCTTACGCTGACTCAGACAGGCAATAGTCTGACATTATACAAGAACGGTGTCAGCATTGCTGCGTTAAATGCTCCATATGAAATATTAAATGGGGAAACACAGGGAATTTGTGTTGGCGTAAATTACTGGAATGATGAATTTCCGGGGCTTGTAGATGATATTAAAGTATATAATTCCGCATTAACAGCAGCACAGGTACGTTATTTGTATGACGGAAAAGATGAGGAAACAGTTTTTGCAGAAGAGGGATTTACAGTAACTTCTGAAATAACCATGTTTGCAAACGATAACAGAAAGATCAATGTAGTTCTTCCATCTCTGATTTCGGCTGACATGGCAGAGATTACTTATGAATCTAAAGATACAGGCATTGCAACTGTTGCAGATGGAGTCGTTACAGGTATCAGGGAAGGTTCCACAACGGTTACCACGTCTGTGAAGGTCGGCAATACGACTTTGACAAGAGATACTGCTGTTACAGTGAGCGGTGCAGAGGTAGCCGAAGGTATCGCAGCAGAATATGATCTTACGCAGATGGTAGACGGACAGATCAAAGATATTTCCGGTCGCGGAAATCATGCAACCGTAGTAGGGGCATCTGGTATCAGTTTTGTAGAAGAAGACGGAAAGACTGTTATGAAAATGGCAAGCAACAGTTCCTATATTACGCTTCCGACAAGCATTATGGATTCCCTGACGAATAAAGAGCAGTTTACCATTGAAACCACTTTTGCAAAAAGCTCCGATTGCGGAATGCATGCATGGCTGTTCTGCTTTGGTTCATTAATAAAATCTACAGGTACGAACTACATGTTCTTATCTCCGAACTATAACTATAAGACATTGCGGGCTGGCATTAAGAACAGCAGTACGGAGAAGTTGTTCCAAACTGCAATTGAGCCGGCAGTAGATACTTATTATACGGTAGATATGGTATTTAACGAAGGTGTTGTGAAGTTGTACTGGAATGGTGTGCTGATTTCGGGAGATGACGGAACGGAACAGTTAGATTCCGGCTACAGCATTATGGATGATGTTGTTACGCCGGGTACAGAAAATGATATTTTAGGATATATCGGTAAATCCTGTTGGTCGGGAGATAGTAATTATCAGGGTAAAATCGCTTCCTTTAAGATTTATGACAAAGCAATGACGGATGAAGATATTCAGCTATCCAATCCAAAATACCAGGAAGCGTTAGCAAAGAATTTAGAGGAACTTACAGATGCAGATATTCTTGGAAGCAATGCGTCCGCATCCGAAATAAAATATAACATCACGCTTCCGGAATCCATCAATGAAATCAATGTAACCTGGGAGTCTGATAAACCGGAAGTAATCTCCGATGCAGGTATTGTAACAAATGGAGCAGCAGATGAAACCGTTACATTAACAGCAACTATTAAATCAGGAGCATTAGAGGCAAGCAAGAAATTTACACTTACAGTAAAAGCATTCGATAAGACAGCATACACAGCTATTTTAGCAGAAGCGCAGCAGGCATTGGCAAATCCATACGCAGCAGAGTCTTCGAAAGCTGCATTAACAGAAGTAATCAATAAGACAGCAGATGCTGCTACGCAGACAGAGATTGACAATGCGGTAAAAAAGATCAGAAGTGCAATCGATAAGTTAGAATATCCGGAAACCTATAAGAACCCGTTTACAGCGATTGATGAGAATACGATTCCGGCTTCTGTCGATATGGTTCCGGGTGCATCTGCAGTCGTATTCAGTGTACCGGCTTCCATCAAGGATATTGTTACCGTATCCTATACTTCCGGCAATCCGGAGGTTGCAGCAGTAGATGCAGCAACTGGTGTGATTACAGCAAAAGCACCGGGATATACCTATGTGACTGCGGCTGTAACCTCGAAATACGACGGTTATGCATTGGAATATCAGACATTGGTAAAAGTTGACATTGATATGAACGAAGTAACTGTAAATGCAGCAGCCGGTATGCTTGCAAAAGGCAAGACGACGCAGATTGCAGTCAACTGTCCGGATGCGATTAAAAATGCAGGGTCGACAGTTACTTATCGTGCAACAGGTTCCGTATCGGTGAATAGTGCCGGTAAAGTGACTGCAAAGAAAGCAGGGGCAGGAACTGTATATGTAAAAGTAAAAGCCCTTGGAAAGAGCATTACAAGAAAACTGACTTTTAATGTTGGTGATATTACAGGCAGCAGCTCTGTAAAAGTAAAAAAATCCATTACCTTAAAGATAAGCGGACTTTCCGGTAAAGTGAAATGGTCTGTAAGCAATAAAAAGATTGCAACGATCAGCAGCAAAGGTAAATTAAAGGCAAAGAAAGCCGGAAAGGTTACTGTAACAGCAAAAGTTGGTTCTGTTACCATGAAAAAAGTCATTACTGTCAAAAAGAAATAGGGCAGCGGTAACAGGAAAGGTGAAATAGTCCTCAAATAATAGTATCCTATAATTTCTAAAAGGGTCTGTACAGATATAACAGTCTGCACAGACCTTTTTCATAAATTTTACCTTTGTTTCCTAAAAATTAAACTTTAGGACATACTATAAATCATGATAGAATTGTCTGCAGACACAGAAGCTATATCAGAGAAGATCAGGAGGAATTTATAGATGAGAGAAATATTTCACTTTAACACAAAATGGGCATTTAGAAAAGGCGTAACAGAAGCTCCGGAGACGATGCCCGCAGACTGGTGCTTTGTAAACCTTCCCCATTCCTGGAATGATATTGACGGACAGGATGGAGATTCTGATTATTATCGGGGAAGCTGCTGCTATGTGAAAGAAATCGATAAAATAGATTTGCCGGAAAACAAGCAGTATTATCTGGAAATCCAGGGAGCAAATTCTTCCGCAGATGTATATGTCAACGGTAAGAAGTTAGCACATCATGACGGCGGGTATTCTACTTTTCGAGTGAATATTACGGAGGCATTAGACCATAAAAATTTATTTGCAATTATTGTAGATAATAGTGCCAATGACTATGTATATCCGCAGAATGCAGATTTTACTTTTTATGGAGGACTGTATCGGAATGTAACTATTATCGCAGCAGAGGAATCGCATTTCGACCTGGATTATTATGGAGGTCCCGGCATCCGGGTAACGCCGCAGGTCTTTGATACGGATGCAGATGTGGAGACAGAAGTATTTGTTACCGGGGCAAAGGAGGGACAAAGCCTTTATTTTACCATTTTGGATGCCGACGGAAAAGCTGTGGCAAAAGGAACACAGCCGGTGTCTGACACAAAGGCGGTATTTAAAATTTCCAATGTACACTTATGGAATGGAAAAAAAGACCCGTATCTGTATACGGCGGAAGTCAAATTAATGGACGGCGAAAATGTATTAGACCAGGTTTCCGCCAGATTTGGATGCCGTACCTTTGAAATCGATCATGAGAAAGGCTTTATCTTAAATGGAGAAAGCTATCCGCTCCGTGGGGTATCCCGCCATCAGGACAGATGGGGAGTGGGTAATGCACTGCTGCCGGAGCATCATAGAGAGGATATGGATCTCATCTGTGAGTTAGGAGCGACCACCATCCGTTTAGCGCATTACCAGCATGATTCGTATTTTTATGATTTGTGTGATGAGAAGGGAATGGTCATCTGGGCAGAGATTCCGTATATTTCCAGTCATATGCCAAAGGGCAGGGAAAATACCATTTCCCAGATGAAGGAATTGATTATTCAAAACTACAATCATCCAAGTATCGTTGTATGGGGAATTTCCAATGAAATTACCATGGGCAGCGGCGGCAAGTCAGATGAAGATTTGCTGGAAAATCACAGAATCCTAAACGACCTTGCGCATAAGATGGATAAGACAAGGCTTACCACAATCGCGGCTGTGACGATGACTGATATTCATGACCCGTATATACAGATTCCGGATGTGGTTTCCTACAATCACTATTTTGGCTGGTATGGCGGAGATACGTCGATGAATGGACCGTGGTTTGATAATTTCCATAAGGAATTTCCGGATATTCCGATCGGTGTCAGCGAATACGGCTGCGAAGCATTGGACTGGCATACCTCTGACCCGAAACAGGGAGATTATACCGAAGAATATCAGGCATATTACCATGAAGAGCTGATTAAGCAGCTTTATACAAGACCCTATCTCTGGGCGACCCATGTGTGGAATATGTTTGATTTCGGTGCGGATGCAAGGAATGAAGGCGGCGAGAACGGACAGAATCACAAGGGTCTGGTCACTTTTGACCGGAAATATAAGAAGGATGCATTTTATGCATATAAAGCATGGTTATCCGACGAACCATTCGTACACATCTGCGGAAAACGTTATGTAGACCGTGTGGAGGATGTTACAAAAGTGACGGTGTACTCGAATCTGCCGGAGGTAGAATTATTTGTAAACGAAAAGAGCCTTGGAAAACAAAAGAGTCCGGAGCATTTCTTTTATTTTGACGTGCCGAATCAAGGGGAGTCAGTGCTGAAGGCAGTTGCAGGAGATTGTGAGGACGAAAGTTTCATCCGTAAAGTAGATAAGTTCAACAACGACTATCGTTTAAAGGAAAAGGGCGCCGTATTGAACTGGTTTGATATTACGGAAGCAGAAGGGCATTATTCCCTGAATGATACGATTGCAGATATTATGAAATCGGAAGAGGGAAAGGCATTATTTATGAAACTGATGGAAAACATGAGTGCAGGAGAAGAAGGGATAGCCGGAGTTTTCCAGCCGGAAAATATGGGTCCGCTGATGCAGATGATGGGCAGTTTTACGATGATTCGTATGTTAAATACCTTCGGTGCAATGGGCCCCGGAATGACAAAAGAGCAGCTTTTAGAATTGAATGAGCAGTTAAATCAGATTCCGAAAGCGTAATCAGGGATCAAAACAATGTTACGTCACGTTTGGTTCTGATTTGCATTGTGACGATTCTGTTGGGCAGTTATGGAGCAGCAGCAGTACTGCTGCTGCTGATTGTTGCCGGAATGGCGATAAAAGAGCGTTTCTTCTGTCGTAACAGTTCAGCGTAGGACTTTGCACTTGCTGCAAAGCCCGTAAGAATATGT
>CAYWXJ010000024.1:0-20967 GCA_964462405.1 uncultured Eubacterium sp. | reverse complement strand
CCCTGCATTTATGCAGGGTTTCTTGATTCAAGGTACTCATGATTGAGGGCTTACATTTCTTCTTTTAATTCTCTAAGTTCTCTATGTGTATATACGTGTTCTGTCAAATCCCCAATTTCATGTCCAACAATAAGTTTTAAAATATTGTCATTCATATTAACTTCTCTTGATTTAGCTTTTGTAATAAAAGTATGTCTTGTATAATGTGGTGTAATTTCATCCCTAAAATGTAATAATTTTATTACTTTATTAAATCTATTTAAATACTGATCATAGCTTAATCCTATACCAGTCTTTTTATTTTTATCATTAAATAAAAAATCACTTCCGATTGATTTAGCTTCTTTATAATATTTTTCGACAATAGGCTTTACTAAAGAATGTATTGGAACTAATCTATTTTTACCCGCAGTTGTTTTAATTCCACCTCTGATAAAACCTGCTTCTAAATCTACATCTTTAATTTTTATATTTATTAATTCTCCTGGTCTCCAGCCACTATAACAGGCATATATTATCATATCAGCAAAAGGAACAAATTCAATACTTTCCCATAATTTGCTCATCTCTTCTTCTGAGAATGGGACTTTTTCTTTGTGTTTTTTTTCTTTTTCCGCAAAAACTTTTTTGTCAAGCGTAAAATCTTTTGCATAATTCCTTTCGATTAGTCTAGCTTCGGTCGCATATTGCAATAAATGATTAAAAAGATATTTCATAGATTCTTTAGTAGAAGGGCTTGCATATTTCTCTTGACCTCTATATTTTCCGCGCATTTCCATTATTTTACCATTATTAATACAATTTTTCATGTCTATGATAGTTATTTCACGTATTTTCTTATTATATAAAGACGAGCAATATTTATATGCGGCTTTAATACGATATTTATGAGATTCATGATCTGTAATAAAATCGTAAAACCATTTTTCATATAGTTGGCTAAATGTAATATCTTTATTTGATAAGTCAAATGGATTTTTAAGATATTCGGCTAATGCTCTACTAGCTTCGCCTTTAGTTTTAAATGAACCTATATCTTTAGTTATTTGTTTTGAACGACCTGTTTTTTCATCAAGTTCCCATCCTATTGTTACTTTTGCTCTGTAAGGTTTGTTTCGCCTTTTGTCATATGATATACTTCCCTCTCCATTACTTCTTCTACCTGACATAATACTACCTCCAAAAGTGCGTCTTGTTGATGCGTCATTTGCGTCTTGTGCGCGTCTTGTTTCACCACTAACCACACCTTACCATACCAAATTATCGCTGTCAACAAGAGTTTTGGAATAATTATAAAAAATAAATCTCAGAATTTGGAATCATTGTAAATCATTGATTTTACTGGGTTTTTAGCCCATCTTTGTATTTTTTTCTTAACTGTCCACAAGACGCATCTATGTCTGCACCTAATGTACGCCTAATAGTAACATTTATTCCATTTTTTTCAAGTTTATTTTTAAAGGAGGTCACCGCGGTTAAGTCCGGCTGGGAATAATCCCTTTCTTTTATGGGATTTACCGGAATCAAATTCACATGACAGTTGATGTCTGAGATTAACTCCGCTAAAGCGTCCGCATCCTCCTTCGTATCATTCACTCCTGCAACAAGACTGTACTCAAAAGTAATTCTACGCTTCGTCTTCTCAAAATAATACCTGCAGGCATCTAATACTTTTTGAATATCGTATTTATTTGCCACCGGCATTAACTTTTCGCGCTTCTCCTGAGAAGCGGCATGAAGTGAAATCGCAAGCGTCATCTGCAGCCTTTCCTCTGCTAGCTGCCGTATCTTTGGTACAATTCCGCAGGTAGATACGGTCAAATTTCTCTGGCTGATATGTAAGCCGTTCTCATCGGTCAAAAGCCCGATAAATTTCAAAAGATTCTCATAATTGTCAAGGGGTTCTCCGGTTCCCATCACCACTACATTGGAAACCCTTTCTTCAATATCCTTTTCTATCCGGTAAATCTGGTCTAACATCTCTGAAGGCCGAAGTCCTCTTACCAGACCATCTAACGTAGATGCACAAAAGCGGCAGCCCATACGACAGCCCACCTGTGAGGATATACAGACGGAATTTCCGAATTTATAGCGCATCAATACGCTTTCAATCACATTCCCGTCCTCTAACAGAAACAGATATTTTCTCGTACCGTCCTGCCTGGAAATCTGTACATCTACCTGCTGCAATACTGTATAAATACAATCCTGTTTTAATTTTTGCCGGAATACTCCGGGAAGATTTGTCATTTCATCAATGGAAGCCGCCAATTTTTGGTGCATCCACTGATAGAGCTGTCTGCCCCGGAAGGGTTTTTCTCCCAATTCCATTACAAATGCGGTCAGCTCTGCTAAATTCATTGATTTTATATCTGTTTTTTGTGCCATAATTTTTCTCTATTTCCGAACAAATTTTGCTATATAAAAACCATCGCCTTCTCCCTCATCAGGGAAAATCTGCCGTTCCATAGTCAGTGTAAATACCGGGTTCTGCTCTAAAAACCATGCGGTATTTTCCTCATTTTCCATCCGGTCAATGGTACAGGTGGAATATAAAAGCGTACCGCCTGTTTTTACATACTGACAGACCACCGATAAAATCTCTCTCTGTAAAGCGGAAAGACTTTTTTCTTTCTCTTCTGTCATGCGGTAACGAATATCTGTTTTCTTACGGAGCACGCCAAGACCGGAACAGGGTAAATCGGCAATGACAAGATCTGCTTTTCCAACGGAATCCGCATCTAAAACACGGGCATCCATCTGTACCGCGCGGATATTTTCCATACCGCATCTGTCTATATTTTCCTCAATCAGACCTGTTTTATAATTGGTCAGATCTCTTGCTTCTACCATGCCCTCTCCCTGCATCAGCTCCGCAGCGTGCAGGCTTTTTCCTCCGGGTGCGGCACAGACATCTATGACATAATCCCCGGGCTTTGGCGCCGCCGCATGAGTTACTAACATAGAGCTTATATCCTGTACCGT
Organism: uncultured Eubacterium sp.; assembly: GCA_964462405.1. Lineage (GTDB taxonomy): Bacteria > Bacillota > Clostridia > Lachnospirales > Lachnospiraceae > Roseburia_B. The sequence continues at coordinate 17,982 of CAYWXJ010000024.1, read as the reverse complement.
AAACAGCCCTTCGGCAAATTGCGGTATTCCTGCCAGGTAATCATAACCGGAAATATACATCGCGCAGTTAAAATCTGGGTATTCTTCTATTCTCACCGGTTCTACGGTAATACCCTCTTTTTCAAGTGCTTCCTGCAGCAGCTTCGGCGTTGTTTTTGTCAGATTGGTCCGGATTGCCGTTCCTTTCTTCTGACGGAACGCCTCTGCAATGGCTTTTGCCTTTTCCATCCCATAATCTCTGCTCCACTGCCGGAGCATCCACTCCGGTATGGAATATCTGACAGACATTGCATAAAGGGGCTGCTGCTTTTCATCCGGATAGGTAATCTTCTCTAAATTCCTGCTGATACTGCGAAGGACTCCGTTGACAAATCCCTTTAAGTTCCGAAAGCCCTTTTTTTCTGCTAATTTTACTGCTTCATTGCAGGCAGCGGGGGCAGGTATGGAATCCATGTATTTGAGCTGATATACGCCCATTCTTAAAATACAGCGTATCACAGGCTTCATTTTATTTACTTTGGTATTCGAAAACTGATTGATCATGTAATCTAACTCAATCATATTTTCTAAGGTACCCTCACTGACCCTCGTGATAAAGCTTCTCTCCTGTTTTGTCAGATACTGGTATTTATCTAAGACTGCGGAAAGGGCGATATGGCTGTACTCTTCTTCCTTTGTGACTGCAAGCAGGATTCCAAGCACTAACTCCCGTATATTTATGCCGTCAGTCATCTCTATTTCTTCCTCCAAATAAAATTACCAGTCGAAGCAGTTGTAAAATTGCTGCCGCTGCACTGGCAACATAGGTAAGGGCTGCAGCACGAAGCACCTTTTTTGTCTTCGGCAGTTCTTCGGAATTTAAGATTCCGGTATCTCCTAAGAGACGGAGTGCTCTCCTGGAGGCATTTATTTCTACCGGAAGCGTCACAAGCTGGAAAACCACTGCAAAGGAAAAGCAGATAATTCCAAGATTAATCAGAAAAGCTCCCATATTACTGGTAAAAAAGAATCCTATCAGAATTAAGGGCCACGAAATTGCAGAGCCAAAATTTGCCGCCGGAACCAACGCACCACGAATGGTCAGGGGTGCATAAGTTTTCTGGTGCTGAATCGCATGACCGCATTCATGGGCTGCCACGCCAACTGCCGCCACGGAAGCAGAACTATAAACGCTGTCTGACAAATTCAGCGTCTTATTCCTCGGGTCATAGTGATCCGTTAAATTGCCGGATACATGACGAATGGATACATCATAAATGCCTGCGGCATTTAAAATACGCTCTGCTGCCTGTGCGCCTGTCAGATTGCTCATGCTGCGGTATCTTGAATACTTACTGTAAGTATTCTTTACTCCCGCAGATGCAATCAAGCAAATAACCGCACCGATGAGCACCAGAAAATACGTTGGGTCCCACCAACTGTAATATCCAAAACCATACATAACAATTACCTCCTTACTGCTACTGCTGTGTCAATACTGTGTTTTCCATAACCTCGTATCCCCGTAAAAAGGCTTCAATACTCATTCTCTTTTTTCCCTCTAACTGTACCTCTAAAAGCGAAAGGATTCCGTCACCGGTCTGCACCTTTAATTCCTTTTTGCTGACTGCTATTACCTTTCCTGCCGCCTTGGAATCTCCTCCGGATTCCACTGATGCACGCCAGATTTTTAACGTCTTGCCGTTTAATTTCGTATAGGCACTCGGCCAGGGATTTAATCCCCGGATCAAACGCTCGATGACAACTGCCGGCTGGCTCCAGTCAATATTGCCCATCTGTTTTTGAATCATTCCCACATGGGTAGCTTCTGATTCCTGCTGTTTTGTATATGTGACAGTTCCTTCTTCTATAGACTGCATGGTGTGTACGCAAAGCTTCGCTCCCACCTGTGAAAGTCTGTCAAAGAGACTGCCTCCGGTCTCATCCTCTGCTAAGACTACCTCTGCTTTTTCAATCATATCTCCGGTATCTAAGCCCGCATCCATGCGCATGGTGGTCACACCTGATACTTTATCTCCGTTGATTACCGCCCACTGAATTGGTGCGGCACCCCGGTATTTTGGGAGCAGGGACGCATGGACATTGACGCAGCCGTATTTCGGCATCTCTAAAATTTCCTTCGGAAGAATCTGGCCAAAGGCCGCTACGATAATAATATCCGGCTCATACTTTCTTAAATATTCGATACACTCTGCTTCTCTTATTTTTACCGGCTGATAGACTTCAATTTCATGCTGCAGGGCACATTCCTTAACCGGAGGGTTCTGCATCGTCTTACCTCTGCCCTTTGGCTTGTCCGGCTGTGTTACCGCAAGAACGACTTCATGTCCTGCGGCAATGATTTCTTCTAACGTTCCCACCGCAAAATCCGGTGTTCCCATAAAAATCACACGCATGTAGCTCTAATCCTCCTCTTCATAGGACACATCATAGATGTCGCCCTCTACCAGTTCTGTATACATATGACCGTCTAAGTGATCTAATTCGTGACAGATCGCTCTTGCTAACAACTCGGTGCCCTCGATTTCAAATTCCTGCATATTTTCATCAAAAGCTCTCGCAATGACATGGTTTGGCCTTGTAACCTGCCCTGCCTTGCCCGGAAGGCTTAAACAACCTTCTCCTCCGGTCTGTTCGCCGTCAAAGGAAATAATTCTCGGATTAATCATTACGATCGGGCCTTCGCCAATATCAATGGTCACAATCCGCTTTAAAATGCCTACCTGCGGTGCTGCAAGTCCCACGCCGCAGGCATCATACATCGTTTCCAACATGTCGTCAATTAATATCTGAATCTTCGGAGTGATCTCCGTCACCTCTCTGCATACCTTATTCAATACCGGGTCTCCCTGGACTCTGATTGTTCTAAGTGCCATAGCTCCTCCTTTATCTTATAATCCATTCATCGGATCAAAATCAAATGTAATATTTACCTGTTTCAATTCATTTTTATTTTTCAAATACAGCTCAATGCGGTCTTTCAGTTCTACTAGCTGCTCATAATCACTGTGTTTTAAATAAATAACCTTCCGGTAAATATCATTTACCTTTGCAATCGATGCATTTGCCGGACCTATCATCAAAAGGCCTGTAATCTGTGCCTTCTTTATCAATGCTGCCATATATGCGGCTGTTTTTTCTAAAAACTCTTCCTCTCCTGAGGTAAGCAGCATTGCCGCCATATGGGATACCGGCGGATAGGAAAGCAGCTTCCTTGCCGCTATCTCTGCTTCATAGAAAGCTTCATAATCCTGATTTTGGGCCGTCACGATGCTGTAATGCTTCGGATCATAGGTCTGTATGACCACTTCTCCGGCTTCTTTTCCTCTGCCTGCCCTGCCTGCTGCCTGGGTCAGAAGCTGAAATGTACGTTCTGCCGCCCGGTAATCATTCACATACAGGGATAAATCTGCCGCAAGAATCCCAACTAAGGTTACATTCGGAAAATCATGCCCTTTTACAATCATCTGCGTACCGATTAAAATATCTGCCTTATGATTGGCAAATGCAGCCAAAATCTGTTCATAGCCATCCTTGCTCCTTGTGGTATCTAAATCCATCCGCAGGGTTCTCGCTTCGGGAAACCGCTGGCGCACCACCTCTTCTATCTTTTGTGTGCCGGCTTTAAATCCGCTGATATATTTCGAACCGCATTCCGGACAGACAAAAGGGGCTGCCTCTTCATGACCGCAGTAATGACACATCATCTTTCCATATTTGTGCAGACTTAAGGATACATCACAATGGGGACATTTTATCACATGACCGCAGGCACGGCAGGATACAAAGCCGGACATTCCCCTGCGGTTTAAAAACAGAATAATCTGCTGCTTTTTTGCCAACCGCTCTTCCATCAGCTCCTGCAGTTTTCTGCTTATGATAGAACGGTTTCCGCTTTTTAATTCTTCTCTTAAATCTATGACATCGCATTTCGGCAGCGGTTTTTCCGCCACACGCTTCTGCATTTCCAAAAGCTGGTAAATACCTTTTTTAGCTTTATAATAACTGTCTACAGAAGGTGTTGCAGAGCCTAAAACCACCGATGCTCCTGCTAACCTTGCCCGCTCAATGGCAGTTTCCCTGGCATGATATTTCGGCAGCGTTTCACTCTTGTAGCTGCTCTCATGCTCCTCATCAATAATTATCAGTCCTAAGTTCTGAAACGGCGTAAACAATGCCGACCTTGGACCAATCATAATATCAATCTCTCCATTTTTTGCCCGCAGGAACTGGTCGTAGCGTTCTCCCTGCGACAATCGGGAGTTCATAATGGACACCCGTTCCCCAAATTTGCCATAAAAACGCATCACCGTCTGATAGGTGAGTGCAATCTCCGGTATCAGTACGATTGCCTGCTTTCCTTGGGCAATGATGTCCGCAATCAGCTCCATGTAAACCTCTGTTTTTCCGCTTCCGGTCACTCCATGGAGCAGATAGGTCTTATGAATGTCCTGATGCAGATCTGTCAGAACAGTATCCACCGCCTGACGCTGCATGGCATTTAACTCAATATGAATCCCCTGGCTCTTCAGATGTCCGATGGGATTGCGGTATGCCGTTTCGGATACCACTTTTAAAATCTGTCTCTCTTCTAAAGAGCGGATGACATTCGCTGTAATGTTCAATTTCTGTGTTACAATCTCATAAGAAAGCTCGGGATGAACCAGTAATTCTTCTAATAATCTCTCTCTTGCAGTATTGTGTTTCCGATGAAATTCCGCTAACTCTTCTTTGGCTTTTTCCCGTTCCATACAAAGACAGATCTTCCGTTTCTCTCTGACCTTTTTCTTCTGCTTAATGGGAATGACTGTCTTTAATGCATGGTTCATGGTGCCGCCATAATTCTTCCGCATCCATGCCGCTAATGCAATCAGTTGTGTTTCTACTGCCACCCCGTCTGCTGCAACGGAAGCAACTTCCTTGATTCTGTTCTCATCAAATTCCGCTTTATCCGTCACTTCTATGACAAAGCCCCGGATCGTGCGGTTCCCTCTGCCAAAAGGAACATTGACCTGCACCCCGGGATAAATCTGTGCAAATAGCTCCTCCGGTATCCGGTATTGAAAGGTTCGGTCTAATTTCTCATGGGATATATCTATGATTACATTGGCATAATATGCCATCTTACCACCGCCTGCTTCTTTAACTGTTTTGTACCTTCACAGTTACGCTGTCTGTATCTCCTGCAATACCTCTGCAATCAGATTCCGTTCGTCCATAGGATATTTTACGCCCTTAATCTCCTGATAATCCTCATGTCCTTTACCGGCTAAGACGATGACATCCCCCGGCTGTCCATGCTCGATGGCAAAACGGATCGCTTCTTTTCTGTCGATAATCTCTACATACTTGCCGTCTGTCTTACGGATTCCTGTCTTAATATCATCAATAATTGCCTGCGGTTCTTCAAATCTCGGATTATCCGATGTAATAATTGTCAAATCCGCCATTCTTCCGGATACTTCTCCCATCTCAAACCGTCTGGATTTTGCCCGGTTGCCGCCGCAGCCGAACAGACACACCAGCCTGCCCGGTTCATATTCTCTTAAAGTAGAAAGAAGGCTCTTTAAACTCATGGCATTATGGGCATAATCAATCATCAGTGTAAATTCATCCGAAACCTTAATCATCTCGATTCTGCCCTTAGTTTTTGCCTGCTTTAAGGCTCTTTTCATCACCCCGACCGTTACCTGGAAATGACGGCAGATCGCTATAGCTGTCAGGGAATTATAAACACTGAATTTCCCCGGAACATCGATTTCCACATCAAAATCCAAAAGTCCTGTTACATGATAAGCAACACCTAAATATCCCGGCTTATGCACAAGCTGTATATCCGTTGCTCTTAAATCTGCTGTTTCCGAAAATCCAAAGGTTTCTACCTGACAGGTATGTCCCTCTAAAATATCCTGATAATGCTTATCGTCTGCATTTAAGATACCGATTCTGCATTGGCGGAACAAAAGTCCCTTACACGCCATATATTCTTCAAAGGAAGCGTGTTCATTCGGCCCGATATGGTCAGGCTCAATATTGGTAAAGATTCCCATTTCAAAAGTAAAACCTGCGGTTCTGTGCATCATAAGTCCCTGAGAGGACACCTCCATAACACAGCAGTCACAGCCAATATCCGCCATTTCCCGGAAATATTTCTGGATCAAATAGGATTCGGGTGTGGTATTTGCGGAAGGGATGATTTTCTCCCCGATGATGGCTTCAATGGTTCCTATCAGACCTACTTTGTATCCGGCTCCTTCTAATATGGATTTCACCATATAGGTAGTGGTGGTCTTGCCCTTTGTACCTGTGATTCCGATTACTTTCAGCTGCTCTGCAGGATAGTCAAAATAAGCTGCGGATAAGAGTGCAAGTGCATATCTGGTGTCTTTTACCTTTATGACAGTTACTGTTTCAGGAACAGTAACTTCTTCTGATACGACTAGTGCTGCAGCACCTTTTTCTGCGACTTCTGCTGCAAAGCCGTGTCCGTCTACGGCAGTTCCCTTGATACATACAAATAAGGAATCCGGGGTTACTTTTCTGGAATCATAGACTAAATCAGTGATCTCCTTTTCCATGCTTCCCTGCAGACATTCATATTCTAAACGTTCTAACAGTTGGGTTAGGTTTCTCATTCTACGCGCCTCTTTTCTTGTGCCGGAAACATAAAGTTATATCTCCGGGGAAGTTACATTCTTTTTATTATATGATAGAATCGGGAATTTTACAAGTCGGTTGTTTACTTTCTTCGACTTTCTTTTCGTAGTGGAAGGTCCGTCAGTCAATATCGGTGTGTCATCATGTAAGACGGCTGCTGACGGACATTACCACTGCTGAAAAAAACAACTGACATGCTATTGAAGTGCTTCAATGGTAATTTCTTCTAAATCGACATCCTCAATAATCTCTGCCTTCTCTATTTCTGCCTGTATAATAGCTTTCGCATTTGCAGTAAGAACTTCGCTTTCTAATATGCCCCGGACTTCTTCAAAAGGCCAGGTAAAATCCTCACTGCGTTTCAGGCAGCGCATAATCAGTATATGATTATCTGCGTAAAATGGCTCACAGATGGTATCCTGTTCCATAACAGAGGCTTTTTGCCAACGTTCAGTATAGACTCCGGTCTTTCCTTCCTGCGTGTCCAGTGAGGAAAGGGTAATTGTATAGAAATCTGTCTCCGGATATAAAGCTGTCAATGCTTCTATGTCGGTTTCTTCTGCCATTGTTTCTGATATTTCTTCGAAAAGAGCTGCATCTGTTTCTGACGGCATTTCTGCGACTAACATGTCTACACAGACTTCGTTGGTATAATCAGCTTTGTTTTCTTCATATATCCGGCGCAGTTCTTCTTCTGTGACTGGATTCTCTGCTTTCAGATATTCTATCAGCCCGGCTTTCAAGTCTGTATAGATATAGTCATAATAATCAGAGATTTCCATGTTCGTGAGCCCGTAAATGTTCTCTTCATTATGAGTTTGCATCCGGCTTTGGATCGACAGATAATCGGATTCCGTATCAATTCCGGCATCTTTAGCAAGCTGTGCGATGACTTTTTTTTCGGTAAGCTCTTTTTTGGTAAGCGAAATAAGCTTATCCACCGGTTTTCCATCTGTAAATTCTGTTGTCCAAAAGTCCTTCTGATTTGCTTCGTCAGTGGTATATTGCATGGTTACTTCTGCAACATGGCTCTTAGCTATCATCTGATATTCCTCTTTCAGCACTGACTGATTGTTAATTTCCATGACCCGGACATCGCTTTTTACAGTGTTTGTGCCGCAGGAGCTAAGCACTGCGGCACAAATAACTGTCATCATGCCCAGGGAAATTTTTTTTCTAATTCTGCCCTGCATTCTGACCTATTCTTCCTTTATTTTTTTATCTTTCCGCTCTTGGTCGCTTTACTCCAAGCTCCGTAAAGCTTCACGGTCTGACCATCTACTGTACTGTCTTTATATGCACGGATGCGTACATAATATTTTTTGCCTGCTTTCAGCTTTTTCACTGTGGTTGAGGTTGTAGATGCTTTTTTCACAGTTACTGTCTTTGCTGACTTGAAATTAGACTTCGTACTGTACTGGATCTCATATCCGGTAGCAGTCTTATCTTTTGTCCATTTCACAGTCATTTTCTTGCCTTTTGCAACTTTTATGCTCTTAAGTGTAGCTTTCTTCGGATTGACCTTGATCAGGATTTCTGCTGTAGCTGCGTTGCATTTGCTTGTTGCAGCTGCAGTAACTATGATCTTGCAGGCTCCGGTTCCTTTGATGGTAACTTTTCCTCTGTTTGATACCGTTGCTACTGTTGTATCAGAGCTTGTAAACTGTAAGGAACCATTTCCGGCTGTCAGCTTTGCACTGATATTGAATGCATTGTCCCCGTAAGTCTTAGTGTAGGAACCTGTTACGGCAATCTGCTGATTGGATTTTACTGTTTCAGTCACAGCTACTGCCAGATTATTACGCGCACTAATCAATGCTGTAAGTGCTGCATCTACCGTATCCTGAAGTGCATCACTGTTATCAATGACTGCTTTCGCACTCTGCAATGCTGCCTGGAATGCACTCCATGTTTCAGATGTATAGCTGCCTTGCGGTTCGGCTGCATATGCCTGATACATAGCTGTCAATACAGTCTTGTTTCCTTTTTTTGCATTTTCCAATGCTGTCAATGCTGCATTTACATCCAATACTGCCTGGTCTAACTCTGCCTGTGTTGCCAATGCATCTGCGCATTTTAATTTTGCTGCAAATACTGCATTCTTATAGTTTTTCCATGCTGTTGGTGCATAGACCTCTTCCTTTTCAGCAGGTACATTCTCAAGAACTGCTTTTAATCCTGCACGGTTTATGACTTCTCCTGTGGAAACAGTTTTTTCGTAGAGAACCACATCATCCAGGTAAGTCGTATCAATGGTGCTGCTTACCGCGAGGCTGATCTTTTCATATTCCTGCGTTGTAAATTCCATAACTGCCTTTTTCCATGCACTTTCTGTTTCTTCTGCCGTAGCAGTTGCAAGTTTAATATCGGAACCTGCATAACTTTTATGATGCTTTGCTTCCAGTCCTACACTGCTGGCATCTGCATCACCGCAATAAATCCATGCTTCGCATATATAATCTGTATTTGCTTTTACCGGAATATTTCCCAATTCTGAATAACCTACCGTCTGACCAGAATCCTTTACTACTTTTAAACTCTGTGATCCGGTATGCGCCTGTTCCGAAGAAACAGATACAGCAGCCTGCCAGTATCCCCAGTCAGTGCTTTCTTTTTCGAATGTAGCGTTATCTACAGTCGTATCACTATAGTAGCCACTAAGTGTATCATCCTCCGCTGTACCGGGCCGGACAACTCCGGCTTTTTCAAGTCCCATCATGGCTTCTTCTAATTTCGGAGCATAAGACTCTACCATTTCCTGAGGAACATCGGAACGATTTAAAACTGTCTTTGCATTTGCTAAGGCTGTCTGGAATTTTTCCCAGGATGCGGCTTCAAAATCACTTTCTTTATAAGTTTCTGCTTGTGATACTAATGCCTGTAAATAGGTCTTATCCGCAATTACTTCTGCTGCCCCTGAACCTATTCCCTGATACTCAAAGGCTCCGATGTCTACTTTTGAGGTTGCTGCATCTCCCGTGTTAAACGGAACTGCCTTACCTTCATAATCCTTGCCTTCTAATGTAATATGGGTATCGACCATTTCATCCGCAACTGCTTCAAACTCTTCATCCGGTACTGCCATATGATCCATACCTGCATCTATACACGGAGAATCTGCATTTAATTTAAATCCTTCTACTTTACCAAGCGTCACCACGCCGTCTGCAAAGGTTCCTGCTGTATAATCCTCTGTATCTGTAAACTGCGGATCTGCAATAATTGCATTTACATCATCCACCGTTTTCATATAACTGTCTTTTGCAGCTCCCCATACACAGTTATTGCTGTATGTGGTTCCTGCATTATCTATAAAGGTTCCGCTGTCGCCACAAAAAATATTGTTGTAAATATCCGTTCCGCTTGTTACTGCCGCTACGGTGCCGTTTACACCATCTACCCAGGAACCCTGCTGTACTGCAGATACTTCATAGCCTGTATTCCAGTAAATTGTGTTGTTGTATACCTGATTTCCGATACTTCCATATTCCCCGACACGAATAATACGTCCGCCGTTAAATCCGGCATCATTCACGCTGACATTGTAACGAACTACTGCATTTACCGTATAATATGGTCCGGGACAAGCCATCCAGAAACCACCCTTGTTGTCATGGCTGTAGTTATACTGATACATAACGTTCTGGTTACCATAATCACAGTCAAACGCCATACCGTCCTGTGTACTTTCGGTATGTGCCGCTTCATTATACTGCATGGTTACATTGTTGCAGTCCCACATCCAGATAGCTGCATGTGCCGGATTTCTGCTGTAGTTCCAATCCTCACTGGCACTTGCGGTTATCAGGTTTTTTTCTGCGACACCGCCGTTTGCATTGATTAATACGATACCATCTCCGGCAACCTCATTTACATAGTTATTTGCTACATAAACATCCGGCCAGCCTACCCACTTTAAAGTTCCTGCCTGCTGGCTGCTGGCTCCGCCGACTAAGGTACGGGCTGCCCAGCAGCTCTCCATATAAATGGCTTCATGACAAACCTTTTCTACTTTATTTCCAAGTATCTTTAAGTCTGTATAATATGATTCTGTCGTACCTCCGGTTACGAGTGCCATAATGCCACCGGAACCTTTTTTATCTCCTTCCGAACCGTTGGTAGACATATAACCGTTGACATCATGGACATAGTTATTCTGAATCACAACGCCCTTTAATTCTCCTGCATCACGATTTTCCACAAGGATACCTGTCAGCATAGATTTGCTCTGCTTGTAACCGTTTTCCGGTACCGTATCACTCATCAAATCCGCTTCGTCGCTTTCCCAGTTCGTAACTTCTAAATTCTGAATCGTAATATATTCAGAATTTTTTACATGTACTACAGCAACATCTTCTTTTGCTAAAGTACCCGTCACACTATCATTCCAAGGATTACCGTTACCATTGATCACCGGATCGGCTCCTTCACCATACTTTCCAAGAATAACCGGGTTATTTTCGGTACCAGCCGCATCCTCGATCAATAACTTTTCTCCATTCCATGTACAGCCTGCCTTCAGCAGAACTTTGTCACCCGCTGTTAAAGTCAAATCGTCCACATTTGCAAAACTCTTCCATGCATTATCTGCTGATTTACCGTCGTTACTGTCACTTCCGTTTTCAGCATCTATATAATATGTTGTTCCGACAGCTTCTACCGGTAACATCTCCACTGCTTTTACAGGCTGCGCAGTTGCCATACTGCCGGCAATCATAGCCGCTGCAAGCACGAATGATACTCCGGAACGAAATCTTCTCTTCCTCATACATTTATTCCTTTCCTTTATAATGGCTGCAAACGGCAGCTTGTTACTGCCGCTGCATGCCTTTTCAAATCCTATTTTACCTTAGTACTTGTTTTTACCTTACTCCAGTCACTGTAAAGCTTCTGTGACTTACCATTTACTTGTAGTGTCTTGTAGGCGCGAACACGTACATAGTATTTCTTACCTTTTTTCAGCTTGGTAATGGTAGTTGATGTCTTACTTGCACTCTTTACAGTTACTGTCTTCTTACCGGATTTGAAGGTCTTGTTTAATGCGCAGGAAACTTCATAACCGGTAACCTGGCTGGTCTTCTTCCATTTCACTGTTAATTTCTTTCCGCTTGCACCTTTTGCACTCTGCAGGCTGACTGTCTTTGGCCTTACCGTCAATGTCACCGGTACGATAGCTGCAGTGTAATCTGCTGATTCAGCCAGAGAAACCGTAATCGTACAAATACCAGTTCCTTTAATAGTAACCGTACCGTCCGCTGAAACAATGGCAACCTTCCTGTCAGAGCTGCTGTAGGTCAATGCGCCTGTACCTGCTGCTACTTCTGCTCCTAAGTTAAACGCCTTATCACCATAAGCTTTTTCTACTTCATCATCACAGATTATTACCGGTTCAGACTTTGCTCCTGTGCCGGCATCCAAACCACCTGCAGAACCATCCTGTGAAGGCACATTTGTCGTACCGGAAGAATCTGTCTTCTTTAATTCCAGAACTGCTTTTGCATCATTTAAGTTCTTTACCATTGTATTTACATCTGCTTCGGATAAGTCTGTTTCCTGTAAAAGCGCCTTTGCAGCTTCTAATACAGCAGCATAGATATTCCAGCTTGTGGTTGTATAGAGGTCTTTATTTAATGCCTCTCCTTCTGCAACTGCTGCTATCAAACTGCTCTGCAGACTTTCGTCTTTTACATCCTGCATTACCGCAATCCAGCTTAATACAGGATCAACAGAACCGTTCTTGCTGACGGTCACTTTTACGATTGAAGTTTCTGTAATTGTAAAAGTGATATTCTTCTGTAAAGCACTGTCGGTAGAAGCTAATGTAAAGGTATCAGATGCCAGTGTCTTATCATTACTCGTTACGGTAATCTTCGTAGCTCTCGCTGTACTCCACCATTCCTGGTATCCGGTGGCTACGGTATAGGTACCTGCTTCCAGTTTGAACGCATACTCAATATTTTTACCGCTTTCTGCCCAATAACCATGCGCCCATACATCTGTACCTGCTGTCTTAATGCCAAAATCCGTTTCTAAAATTCCGGTATAACCTGCTTTGCTGCTGGTCGTATATCTCTGGTCAGGTTCTTCATTGCGAAGCTTAGAGCCAAGCGTTTCTTTTAATACGGTTATATAATCTGCTTCTTCTTCTGCAGCACAGTCAAAGAAATAAATCAGCTTTTCATCTACCAGATTTACTTTGTATGTTGTTACGCGGCCATTGCTTAATGTTCCGGTCAATGTTACGGTACCCAATGCACGGTCGCCCGTCGGATAACCTGACCATGTTACGGTAACATCTTCTGCTGCGCCGGAAGCATATTGGATAGTAATTGCAGACGGCATTTTTGATTTCAGCTCGTCTACAGATACTGCTGTTTCAGGAAGGTCTGTTTCTATTGAGAATGAATCTTTATTGTCCAGATCTTCTAATGTCCAGTCTGAATATCTTCTTAATGCAATCTGATTATCCGGTAAAAATTCTACCGGAAGCCATACATATCTGGAATCCCGCAGAGCATATCCCTCATCCGGGTTACTCCAACGGTCACCCATATAGATAAATTTGCCATTTTCAGCATCCACCGGGAATACACAGGTACTCTGCGTATCATAGGTGGTACTCGAACCTGTATCTGTACAAGGATCACCTACCGTTGTCCATGGGCCCAACGGATTATCTGCTACTGCATAGCTTGCCTGGTTTGGATACCAGCCTGTACAGCCGGAAGTAATCAGATAATATTTGTTGTTATATTTGAACATTGCCGGTGCTTCTCTGGATTCTCCTATGAAGTTTCTTGAGAAGTCTGCATTTGCTTCATCATCATTCAAATTCGGATTTGCCACACCTGTATATTCATCATTTAACTTTGCAATATGCATGGTTTCATTACCGTCAGAAGAATAGATCACGTACGCCGTTCCGTCATTATCCTTAAAGAGGTTCATATCACGCACATGACCGCCGCCGCCAAGCGGATCATCTCCTGCATTATCCGTATCAAAACCATGGTCCTCATTTTCATCATAATTCAAACGATATGTTCCCTGTAAAACAAATGGTCCAAACGGGCTGTCAGAAATCGCCACGCCCGCTTTTGCTTTTGCATAGTTCGAGCCGCCCGAAGCATCCGGAGTCTGTCCGTCTGCATGGAACCAGATAACGTATTTCTTTGTCTTATCATTATAAAGCATCTTCGGACGCTCAATGACACAGCCTTCGTCAGAATATTCACCTTTCCATATATCAGAAAAAATTGTATACTGATCTTCCTCAGGCAGACTTCCGTACAAAGCTGTAAAATAGTCATCTGTCGTAAATTCTTCCCAATCAGTTGCTGTCCTTAATACATCTCCCATATCCTTCCAGTTATATAAATCTTTGGAAATATATGCGCGGATACCCGGACATGGACGATAGTCATTGGTCTTATCCTCTCCTACCCAATACCAGTAGGTATGTTCATCCTCTCCGATCTGACCATCCCCATTGTAATCATAATCATATGTGATCTGCTGAATCTGTCCGCCGTGTGCCTGAATTACATTTCCGTCTGTGTCACACATAACAGCGCCGTCCACACCGGTGAATGAATCATATGTCTTAATTTCCACTAATGCGTTATATGCATCCTCAAGTGCGTAAGCTGCATCCCTTAACGCAATTTTGTCCTCAGAATTATCTTCAATCAACTTTAATGCACTTGCCATTGCCGCATCAAATACTGCCTTGGTCGTATCTGAATATGTCTTTCCTTCTGTAAGCTCTTCATAATATGAAACGGTATCGCTCAGCGGTTCCATTTCACCGTAAAGTTTGATTTCTGAAACATTACAGCACGCAGTCGTATCACCTGATGGTACAGCATATTTAATATAGCGGTACTCCCCTGCTGCATTCCCTAAGTATGCCATTGTACAGGTGCCTCCCGGCGGCGTTTCTGTTATGGTATATAATGTCGTCCAGGTTGCTCCGTCCGTAGAACCATAGAAGGATGCATTGACACACCGTCCTGCATAGCTGGTTCTCGGAGCATAAGCTACAGCAAGAATATTCTTTTTCACACCTAAATCAATCTGTACCCATCCATCAGCTACACCGTCAAAGAATGTACTGGTATCTCCGTCCACTACATTAGACGGTCCATTTGCTGTATTATTGTTCCAAGGTTCACTTCCTGTTACGGCAGCATCCTGTAAGGAAATCTCCTGTAAGAAAGCAAGCTCATCTTCGCTTTCCTCATAAGTTACTCCTTCAATAGTATAGGTCGTAATGGAATTTGCCAGTAAGGTCGTTGTAAAATACTTATTTTCTGTATCTGCGGAAATATCAACGCTGTCAGTAACATCTGCCCACCGCTCTCCGGTTTTTGTAGATCCTGCAGTGAATTTTTCTCTGTCCGCCTTTCCACTGGTACGGTTCGCTGTAATCGTACTTCCCATAGTAGCGAAGCTGCTTAAATCAAATTTCCATGTCTGATCTGCATCCGCAGTATTGATTGCAACGACAACTGCTTTATTTTCTGCCGGACTAAATGCAGCTAAAGTACTGTCGCTGGAACCGATAATAGTATAACCCGGCTTAATATACTTAGAGAACTGTCCATATGCGTCATATTTTTTCGTATATACAAGCTTCTGATTATTGTGGTCGCCAATGGCAATTCCCCAATAACCTGCTGTTAAATCTACACCTTTTCCTCCATTGGAAGTACTTTCAAATAACTGGTCTAAAGTATCTGCATCAAAATCTCCATCTCTGGTTGCATCACTATCAACATGCATATCCACTGCATTCCAGAGAATCCACGCAGAAGACTTCAATCCGTTTAAGTCTGTGATAATTCTCTGTGCAAGTCCTAATGCTGCTCCCATTTCATCAGCATCTGTTCCTGCCACATAAGCTCCGTCTACCTCTGACATCCACAGGTTCTCTCCTGCTTCTTCTGCCGTTTCTCTTAACTGCTGACGCTTAGAACCGCTGTATGTATGGGTATCAATTCTGGTTACAACCTCTTTTGCCTTATCGGATAAAGAATTGTAATTCGTAATTGCGGAATCAATGCTTGTTTCATCAGATGCAGAGAAGATCATGCTAGCCAATGCCTTTACATTTTCATTATCAGATGCTGCAATCTGTGCTTTTAATTCCTTTGCGAAAGCAACAATAATCTCGGACTGTGAACGGCCCGGATCAAAATGGCAGCCTTCCTGCTTATTGCTGTTTGCTCCCCAATAGCTGGTATCCGGCTCATTCATAGGTGTCGCACTCTGGAAATTAATGACGCCTTCCTCTGCCCAGTGTACAATCACATCTGCCATATATGCCGCAAATGCATTATAAGAATCTGTACGAAGATTGTCTGCGCTTGAATCTGTATTTCCTGAACTGCAGCCGCTTTCTGTCATAAAATATGGCGGTGAGTTAGAAAATGCCTCTGCAATAAAATCTGTTCCGCTTGCGTCTGCAGCCGCTTTCAGGATATTCATCTGGTTTTCATCTGCATTCCAGTCATAATTCCATGCATAACCGCATTCCTCATCTGCTCTGTCAAATGCAGCCTTTTCCTCCTCCGTCATAGCGGATGTGATTTTTGTTACATTCGTTGCATATCCCGGCACAATGGAATCGGAACGCTGAATATGGGATTCATGCCAGAAGTCACTGCCGTCATCTTCTGTACCCACATTATCTCCGCCGCCGATATTGTAACGGCCAATGTTCATTTCCAGTCCCGTATCGCCGAAGAACGCTTCTGCTGCTTCATTGGTCATCGCTTCACTATAGCCTAAGCGGTTTGCCCACCAGCAAAGGGAAGTTCCCCAGCCTTCAAATTCACCAAAACCATCACCGTCCGTATCATGGAACGTTGATGCATCATTCGGCTGTAACCGTACTGTTTTGTCTGCTGTCACATCAGTATCTGCTTTTACAGTCAGATCTACTCCGTTCACCGGCAGAGCCGTCACAAACAGAGCACTTGCGGTCACAAAGCCCAGCACTCTTTTGAGTCCCCTCATATTTTTTCCTCCTTTTTTGGCAATTTTGCCAAATTACCCTACAATTTCTCACTTATTATTTTATAAAATTTTGTCCTTTTTTTCAATTGAGTTTTTACTAAAATTTTACTAAGCTAACCATTTTTGGTAATTATTAATAATTCTGTTACTTTATTTTGTCTAATTTCTCGGATTTCTCCCTGTTTCATTTGTGATTTTTCACAAATTTGCCGTAAAATTTTACGAAATCTGCTTTCGGAGAATGTTTTCTATTATTTTGGAGAAAATAATATCATGAAAAAACATCAGCTTGAAAAGAATTTTGCCATCTGCGGATTGACCGGATGGTGCATGGAAATTATATATACTTCACTCGGCTCCCTCAAAAAGAAGGACAGGACTTTGACTGGAAATACTTCCATCTGGATGTTTCCTATTTACGGAATGGCCTCCCTGATCGGAGAATTGTACCCTTTTATAAAGAAATATCCGCCGCTTCTGCGCGGCGGAATCTATGGAATCGGTATTATTTCTTTTGAATATTTCAGCGGAAGTTTTTTAAAAAAGCATAAGCTCTGCCCCTGGGACTACAGCAAGGCAAAACTGAATATCCACGGACTCATCCGCCTGGATTATCTGCCCCTTTGGATGGGAGCAGGACTTATCTTCGAGCGGATACTCTGTCATGGAAAAAACGAATAGCTATTCAATCTCATCCGCCCCAATGTCCAATGTATTGATGGTTCTGCGCTTCATCCTTGCTTCTTCCTCTGTATTCCTGATTTTTACTTCTTCCGGCATTGATCCTTCTGCTGTTCTCTGTTGATTTTGCTATTTTATAAGTATATACACTAACACAGGTGACTAAGGTTGCAAAGAAAATAAATTTACCTCTTGTATTTTTTCTTTTGTCATTATATGATAATAAAAATGCCGGGAAGAAAAATGCTTGCCTGAGGATTTTTTTTTGCCCGAATATACTGATTTTATCATAAAGGAGGACTTCTATGCGTCATTTAATGAGCCCGTTAGACCTCTCTGTGGAAGAGTTAGATGAACTTCTCGACCTGGCTAACGACATTGAAAATCATCCTTCCAAATATGCCCATGCATGTGAAGGAAAGAAGCTTGCGACCTGTTTTTATGAGCCAAGTACCAGAACAAGACTCAGTTTTGAAGCTGCCATGCTAAATCTTGGCGGTTCTGTTTTAGGTTTTTCCAGTGCAGATTCCAGTTCCGCCGCCAAAGGCGAAAGTGTTTCTGATACCATCCGCGTCATTTCCTGTTATGCAGATATCTGTGCCATCCGTCATCCCAAAGAAGGTG
>CAYWXJ010000023.1:0-21012 GCA_964462405.1 uncultured Eubacterium sp. | reverse complement strand
CTACATATTCTTACGGGCTTTGCAGCAAGTGCAAAGTCCTGCGCTGAACTGTTACCTAAATGTACAATAGTCTTGACAACTGTCTTGTCAGTTTAAAAAAACTGTGCTATAATGCGACTTATATTTTGTGGTAAGCATACCAGATACAGGCAGAAGAGGAAAAGAATACAATATAACCGTTCTGCCGGGAGGAAAACATGAACTTAAGTGAAAAGATTCTTAAGCAAAAGCAGGAAAAAGATGTCGTAATCTTAGCACACTATTATGTGAACGGAGCAGTACAGGAAATCGCCGATTTTGTCGGGGACTCCTACGCACTGGCAAAAAAAGCGGCACAGGCAGTCCAGCAGAATATTTTGTTTGCAGGCGTATCCTTTATGGGAGAAAGTGCTAAGTTATTGAACCCGGACAAGCATGTGTACATGGCAGACAGTACCGCAGGTTGTGCCATGGCAGATATGATTGATGCAAAAGAAGTAAGAAGAGTACGGGAACAATATCCGGACGCTGCAGTTGTCTGTTATGTAAATTCTACTGCAGAGGTAAAAGCGGAATCTGACGTCTGTGTCACCTCTTCCAACGCAGTCCGCGTCGTAGAAAAGATACCCAAGAAGCAGATTTATTTTATACCGGACAGCCATCTTGCACATTATGTAGCAGATTCCCTTCCGGAAAAGGAATTTATCTATCACGACGGCTGCTGTCCGGTTCACCAGAAGATTGACAAGGCTTCTCTGGTAAGGGCAAAAGAAAAATACCCGAATGCGCTTGTACTTTCCCATCCGGAATGTGCCGAAGAAATTTTACAATTATCGGATTATATTGGAAGCACAGCAGATATTATCCGCTTTGCGAATAAAAACGCGGCAAAAGAATACATAATTGCCACGGAAACAGGCGTGTTTTATCAGTTAGAAAACGATAATCCGGACAAAAAGTTTTATCCGGTCACAGACTGTCAGGTCTGTCCCGATATGAAAAAAGTAACTTTAGAAAAGATTTCAGAAATACTCGAAAACCTAGAACAGCAGAAAGAAATCCTTTTAGATGAGCAGATAATGGAACAGGCAAAGCTCCCATTAGAGCAGATGCTTGCACTGGCAAAATAGCCGGATGGAGGCAGAATGAAAACAGATATATTAATCGCAGGAAGCGGCTGTGCAGGTCTGTACTGTGCACTGCATCTTCCGAAGGATAAAGAAATATTAATAATCACCAAGGATAAAATTGAACACAGTGACTCTTTCTTAGCCCAGGGCGGTATGTGTATGTTAAAAGATGAGTCGGATTATGACAGTTATTATGAAGATACCATGCATGCCGGGCATTATGAGAATAATCCGGAATCGGTGGAAATCATGATCCGTTCCTCCCGGGATACGGTAAAGGATTTAATCAGCTATGGCGTGGATTTTCAGCGGGAAGAAGACGGCAGCTTAAGCTTTACAAGAGAAGGCGGGCATTCCCGGAAAAGAATCCTGTTCCATGAAGATATTACTGGAAAAGAGATTACTTCAAAATTACTGGAAGAAGTTAAAAAACATCCAAATATAAAAATTGCGGAATACGTGACACTGCTCGATATTCTCTGTGATAAAAATACCTGCTACGGGGCGGTTATCCGTAACGAAAAGGGAGAAATACATACCATCAGTGCCAACTATACCGTGCTTGCCTGTGGAGGAATCGGCGGATTATACCGTCATTCGACCAACTACAGACAATTGACGGGGGATGGCGTTGCCATAGCCTTAGAGCATGGGATTGCGTTAGAGCATGTCAACTATGTGCAGATTCACCCAACGACATTGTATACAGAAAAAAAGGAAGAGAGAAGTTTTCTCATTTCCGAATCCGTTCGGGGCGAAGGAGCTATTTTATATAATGCAAAAAAAGAGCGGTTCGTCAACGAGCTGCTGCCGAGGGATATTCTGACAAAAAAGATCCATGAACAGATGGAAAAGGACCATATGCCCTATGTGTGGCTTTCCATGGAGAATATCCCGAGAGAAGAGATTGCGCAGCATTTCCCGAATATTGTAGAGCATTGCAAAGAGAAGGGCTATGATGTATTTACCGAATGCATCCCGGTAGTTCCGGCACAGCATTATTTCATGGGCGGGATTAAAGTAAATATGCAGAGCCGTACATCCATGGAACAGCTTTACGCCATTGGTGAAACTGCATGTAACGGTGTGCACGGAAAGAACCGTTTAGCAAGCAATTCCCTGTTAGAGAGCCTGGTATTTGCCAAACGTGCGGCAAAAGAGATGACAGAAGATTTTGCCGCCACAAAGACAGATGAAACGATTGCGGAAAACAAGGATCTGACAGTTTATGAGGATGCAGATGCCTTAGCAGCAAAGTATAAAAAGAATGTATTAGAAGAGATTGAGAGGTTAGACAAATTATGTACGATCCAATAACAATGAAATTAAACGTAGACCCATTTATATTAAGTGCATTAAAAGAAGATATAACCAGCGAGGATGTTACCACCAACGCTGTTATGCCAAATTCCCGGCCGGGCGAGGTGGATTTGATCTGCAAAGAGGATGGAATTATCTGCGGTCTGGATGTATTTGCAAGAGTATTTGAGTTGTTAGATGAAAAGACAGAGATCATCTTTTTTGCCCAGGATGGCGATGCCGTAAAGTCCGGCCAGAAGTTGGCAAAGGTACACGGCGACATCCGGGTACTGTTATCCGGGGAACGTACAGCCTTGAATTATCTGCAGCGCATGAGCGGAATTGCCACCTATACCAACTCCATTGCAAAGCTTTTAGAGGGTACAGCCATTCAGTTGTTAGATACCAGAAAGACCAGCCCGAATAACCGGATTTTTGAAAAATATGCAGTCCGTGTGGGCGGCGGCCACAATCACCGTTATAATCTGACCGACGGTGTCCTGTTAAAGGACAATCACATCGGTGCGGCAGGCGGTGTAAAGGAAGCCATCTCCATGGCGAAGGAATATGCTCCCTTTGTTCGTAAGATTGAGGTAGAGGTTGAAAACCTTGATATGGTAAAAGAAGCTATAGAAGCAGGAGCAGATATTATTATGTTAGACAACATGACGCCGGAAGTCATGAGAGAAGCAATCAAAATCATTGACCGCAAGGCGGAGATTGAGATTTCCGGTAATGTAACCAGAGAAAATATCGAGCGTATCAAAGGACTTGGAGTGGATTATGTTTCCAGCGGTGCACTCACACATTCCGCACCGATTCTGGACCTTTCCTTGAAAAATTTACATCCGGTTTCCTAGAGAAAGAAGGCAGAAGATGAGCGGAGAAGCAAGAAGGGAAAAAATGCTTGACGTTCTGCGTAATGCTAAAAGTCCGGTTTCCGGGACTGCATTAGCGGAAAAATTTAAGGTCAGCCGGCAGGTCATTGTTCAGGACATCGCGCTGCTTCGGGCACAGAAGCAGGAGATTATCAGCACCTGCCGGGGCTATATCATGAAAAAAGATGTACCCTGCCAGCGGATATTTAAAGTACACCATTCCGATGAACAGATGGAAGAAGAATTAAACCTGTATGTGGATTTTGGAGCGAGGGTCGAGGATGAGTTTGTGTACCATAAAGTCTATAACGTAATACGGGTAGAAATGGGTCTAAAATCCCGCCGCGACGTGAAAGAATATATAGAAAAATTAAAAAGCGGCATTTCAAAGTCCTTAAAGGATGTTACCTCCGGGTATCATTACCATACGATAACTGCGGAATCCGAAGAGGTTTTAGACCAGATTCAGGCCCAGCTGCAGAAAAGGGGATTTTTAGCAGAGCTTAGGGATTATGAGCCGATAGATTTCTGGAAGGAAGAGGCATAAAACTCCTGTATATTTGGAAATAGTAAATATTTCCGGATATACAGGAGTTTTTTACATTCTGGGAAATTCTGTTTTTTTTCAAATATTCATCACCTAACCGTCACATTCGGTTTTTATCCTGTTTGATAGAATAGAAGGATACGAAAACGAAAGGACAAAAGGTATGAGGAAAGGAAAGAAGCTCTATGCTGTAATTGCAGTCGCCATCTGCGGCGTGCTTGCGGCAGGAGGCGCAGGATGGCATTTGCTGACGGCATCTGCGAAAGAAACAGCGGCTTCCTATCAGGAAGTAACACTGCAGCACGGAGATTTAGAGTTGACATTTACGGGAGAAGGTACAACGGCAGAGGGAAGCACAGAGCAGACGATTAAGTTCGATGCATCCGCAGTCGATTTTACCGTTGCGGAATGCTATATCAGCAGCGGTGATGAAGTAAAGGCGGGAGATGCACTGTATCAGTTGAGTGAAGAAAGCATAAATGAGGCAGCCGCATATTATGAGGAAGCCATTGCCGATGCAAGCAAAGAAGCAGATACTGCAAAATCTGCATACGAAGCAGGAAAGGCAAAAGCAGAATATACCAGGACAGAAACAAAAACGACCGCAGACTCTGCAAAGGAAGTATATAATGCTGCAAACAGCAGCTTAGACCAGAAGGCCGCAGAAGCGGAAGCTGTATTAAATGAGACGAAGACGCAGATCAGTGTCTACCAAACGAATTTAGACCAGAACAAATATTATACCGATGCAGGTGTCGAAGAAAAGCAGAAAAACTGCAAGGCAGCAGAAAAGACCAGCAAACAGGCAAAGACGGCATATGAGGAAGCCCAAAAAGCCTACACGGAAGCGTCGGATGCGGTGACAAATAAGATTACGGAATTGCAGCAGAATATTTCCGCATCTGCAGATACAAGTGCGGATATGGCAGCAGTTACCGAATGGGTGGCAGAATTATCCGCAGCAAACCAGACCTTAGCAGAGAAAAAGGCGGCATTTGCAGAGGCGGAAGCCGCATATCAGTCCGCGCTACAGGCAGCGGAGAAGGCAAAAGAGGAATACAATACAGCCAATACCTCTTATGAAAAAGCCGTCAGTGATGCCACAGCCAGAAAAGAATCCTTAGAAAATTCCCTTTCTTCCTTAGAGCTTTCTTATACCAATGCTCTAAATGCAGCAGCCACAGGAAAGGTTGACAATCAGAATACCTATGATACGGCAGTTTTAGAGGGGCAGTATGCGGAGGTTACATATGAAGATACCGTGTCTGACTTAAAGTCTGCTTATGATGAGGCAGAGGAGAATTTAGCCGAACTTAAGGAAGAGCAGAGTGCACTGCTTTCCTTAGTTGATGGTATGATAACTGCGGAAAGCGACGGAACATTGTCAGCAGTCTATTATGAAGCAGGAGATGTATTGAACAGTAATATTGCATTGGTAGGTTATTCCGATACGAATAAGCTGACAGTTGCAGTTGAAGTTGCACAGGAGAATATTGCGAAGGTATCAGTCGGGGATACGGTAAGCGTAAGTATAATGGGCAGACCGGGGGGAAATGATATAGAAGGGACGGTTTCGTCTATTGCGGCAGAAGCTACTTCAGGAAGAAGTATGTCAAATGTGACTTATACGGTAGAAGTGACCATAGACAACACAGAAGGACAGATTTCTGCAAATGCTTCGGCATATGTAACCTTTTCCTATGGGAAGCTTTCTGATGTGGACTATATATTGACAGAAGCACTTGATCATATTGACGGAACCGCAGCAACGGTAAAAACTTATAACGCAGACGGAGAAGTGGAGGAAATGCATGTAACGATCGGTGAGTCCGCAGACCGTCACACCGTAATCACTGGAGGAATTACAGAAGATACGATATGTCTGATAGAAGCGGGAGGAAAAGATGATGAGCAGACAGCGC
Source organism: uncultured Eubacterium sp. (assembly GCA_964462405.1). Classification (GTDB taxonomy): domain Bacteria; phylum Bacillota; class Clostridia; order Lachnospirales; family Lachnospiraceae; genus Roseburia_B. The sequence continues at coordinate 15,257 of CAYWXJ010000023.1, read as the reverse complement.
AATAGAAAGAAAAAATGGGTCATCCTGTTTGTAATTGCAGCAGTGGCAGGAATTGCAGTTTTTTGCACTCTTAGCGGAAAAGGCAATCATGAGGAAGAAGTTTTATATAAAGAAACACAGGTAAAAAAGGGAAATCTGACTGCGGGGGTAACAGAAAGCGGTTCAGTTACCGTCGGCACAATTGAACAGGATATTGAAGCGTTAGAGGATTTAGAAAGCTCTTCTTCAGCATCTTCAAATACTTCGGAAAGCTCAAATAGTTCCGGCGGACAAATGGCAGCTTCCGCCGGGAGTATGACAGGAAACTCTTCGAATACAGGACTGGAAGTGGAAGAGGTCTATGTGTCCGTAGGAGCGGAGGTCTCAATAGGGGATCCGATACTTAAGCTTACAGAGGAAAGCGTAGCGGAATATAAGGAAACCTTGGAGGATGCCAAAAACAGTGCAGAACTTGCATTAAAAAAGGCGCAGCTGGAAGCGAAATCAGAAACATTGAATGCCCAGTATACTTACAATTCCAATGTGACAAACGGAAGTGTGGCACAGTCTGAATACGATACTGCAGTTGCAGAACTGCAGGCGGCCGTAGACGCAGCCCAGACTAGTGTAAATGCATCTGCGGCTAAGATTGCAGAGTATCAGGAGAAAATAAAGAAAGGTGAGAACTGCAGTGCCGCCCTGGCGGAAGAGCAGGCAAATTACAATTCACTGGTAACGAAGCTGCAGTCTGCACAAAATACCCAGACAACCAAAACTGTAGAGGCAAAACAAAAATATGAGGAAGCCATGTTAAAATACAACAATGCCGGCAGCTTGTATGAAATCGATACCTATGACCTTGATACAGAAATCGATAACGCGCAGGAAACATTAGATGAGGCGCAGGAAGCATTGACAAATTTTCAGGCATTGATCGGTGACGGAGTGATCTATGCACAGTATACAGGTACGATCACTGCAGTTGGTTATGCAGCAGGAGATCTGCTTTCTTCCTCAACAGATGTAGCAGCTTTTAAAGATGCAGACGATGTGACCATGACTGTTTCCGTATCCCAGGAAGATATTTCTGTGGTAAAGGTGGGAGATACAGTGGAGATTTCATTGACCGCTTATGAGGATAAAACCTATGAAGGGCAGGTAAAAGCAGTTGACACCTCTGCTTCCAGCGGAACATCAACAGTTTCTTATAATGTAACGGTAGTATTTACCGGAGATACGAATGATGTGTATCAGGATATGACCGGTAATGTAACCTTCATTTTGGACCAGGCAGAAGATGTCTGCTACGTTTCCCAAAAAGCGGTTACAATGGAAAAAAGGACCGCTTATCTGAAGGTAAAGCGGCAGGACGGAACAATAGAAAAGGTACAGGTAACGACAGGAATCTCTGATGGTGTCAATATAGAAATTTCAGATGGAGTAGAAGAGGGAGATACGGTATTGATTGAAAGTCAGGTGAAATCAGAATGAAAATCAGTGAATTATTAAGACTTGTCTGGCAGAATATTACCCAGAACAAATTTAAGACCGTAATGACCTCTATCGGAATTGTCGTAGGTGCAGCGACTATTGTTATGGTAATCGCCATTGGAAAAGGCGGTCAGATGGATGTGGCGGACCAGTTCAGGAATCTAAATGCCGGTGCGATTGACATTTCCTGTCAGGCGGATGTATCACAGAGCGGCTTTGGCGGTGGAAAAGAGGGCTTCGGCCGCGGCGGCGCAGACGGTGCAGAAAATGCGTCTGGCGGAGGAATGCCCGACGGAGAAGGCGGTATGTCCGGAAGTGGAAATGGTTCCGGCGGAGGAATGCCCGACGGAGGAGGCAGTATGTCCGGAAGTGGAAATGGTTCCGGCGGAGGAATGCCCGACGGAGAAGGCGGCCCCGGCAGAGGAAATGAGGCCGGAGAAGGAATGCCCGACGGAGAAGGCGGCTCCGGCAGAGGAAATGAGGCCGGAGGAGAGATGCCCGCCGGGGAAGACGGAGCGTCCGAAGGTGGTGCATCAGCCGACAGAGGAATGCCGTCTGATGGAGAACCGTGGGAAGGTATGGAAATGCCGGACCAAAATGCATCAAGCGGAGAAGATAACATGCCCTCCGAAGGAGAGAACCGCTTTGGTGATTTTGGCATGGAAACGACAACAGAGTCAGAACCGGTCACATTGACCCAGGAAGATGCAGAATATCTTTTAGAGAATATGAACGACATATCGGATGCAACGATTTCCTACACTACAAGATCTGGTGTAGATGGCGGTGACTTAGAAGAAGAAGTGGTTTACAGTATTGCAGGTGTGCAGGCGAATTACGCACTTTTGAGCAACCTTACGTTAGCTGCCGGGGAATTTATAGAGGAAGAGGACAATGAAAATAAGGAAAAAGTCTGCATCTTAGGAGCGAATGCAGCGGAAGAAATATTCGGAAGTGTCATGGATGCCTATGGAAGTATACTGTATATTGACCAGAGAATCTATGTAGTCGATGGAGTTTTAGAAGAAATGGGCTCCGTATCCTCGGGAATCAGTCCCGATGAGGTGATTTTTATTCCATACGAAACAGGCATCAAATATTTAGTGGGTGAAAACGTAAATCCGACCCTTACCATTATTGCAGAAGATGTGGAACAGATCGATTCGGTAATTACAGAAGCAACCGGGCTGTTAGCCGAAAGCTACCCCAATTCAGAATTTACATTTTCGGATGCAGGAAGCAAAATGGAAGCGGCCTCTGCCTCCAATCAGATTCTGACTATGCTTTTAGTTGCGATGGCAGTCATTGTATTTATCGTGGGCGGAATCGGGATCATGAACGTTCTTTTTGTATCTGTAAAAGAGCGGACGAATGAAATCGGTATCCTAAAGGCTATCGGATGCTCGAGAGGAAATATTCTGGTGGAATTTTTATTGGAAGCGTCGGCAATCAGCTTTCTTGGAGGTGTACTTGGTATCCTTGCAAGTCTTTTTGTGACGCAGATCGTAAGACAGTTTGATGTCAGGGTAGAGCTTTCCATTTTTGCATTTGCCGCAGCATTGGCATTTGCCGTAGTGACAGGAACCCTGTTTGGCTTCTACCCGGCATACAAAGCTTCCAAATTAGTACCGGTAGACGCTTTGAACGCAGAGTAACGGGAGGAACAGATGGGAATTATAGAACTTCATAATATCAACAAATATTATCAGATGGGGGAAAATACCCTTCACGTATTAAAGGATGTATCTCTGACTGTAGAAAAAGGAGATTATCTCGCAATTCTCGGACCCTCCGGCTCCGGTAAAAGTACTCTGATGAATGTGATCGGCTGCATGGATCGTGCAGACACCGGAGAATATTATCTGGAAGAAGAAGTGATCCATAAGGCAAAGGAAAGTGACCTGACAAAAATCCGCAATGAGAAGATCGGATTTATTTTCCAGAAATATCACCTGATTCCGACATATAACGTACTGCAGAATATTGTGATGCCTCTTTTGATGCGTGGAATGAGCTTAAAGGATGCGAAAAACGAAAGTATGGAAATCATTGAAATGCTGGGGCTGAAAGAAAGAATGAAGCATCGGCCCAATGAGCTTTCCGGCGGTCAGCAGCAGCGAGTGGCAATTGCGAGGGCACTGGTAGGCCAGCCTGCCATACTGTTAGCAGACGAACCTACCGGAGCCTTGGATAAAAGCAGCGGAACAGAAGTCTTAAAGCTGTTTCAAAAGCTGAATGATATAGGAAACACCATTGTTATGATTACGCACGATTTAGAGGTTGCAAATCATGCACGGCGCATTGTAAAAATCGTAGACGGAGAGCTTACCGAAGGAGCGGTAAGCTAATTTACAGGATCCCCGTTCCTGTTACAGAGAATTAAATTACCGTTTGAGTTATAGCGAACCTGCATATCCTCGTTAAAGACACCCGGTATGTTCCCCTGATAGACCAGCCGGTCAGAAGCGTCATAACGGAAAAAGTGTGTGCAGGTTCCTTTTTGGTTTTCATAGTTTTCATTGGAGATTGCAATTTCTATGAAATCATCCTCAGAATCCACATCCATAAGGTAATAGGCACCTGTCCATGGGTAAGTGAGGTGCAGATCTTCTAATTCCTTCGGGAAATCATTTCCGTTAATCGTCAGCATAATATTCGGATCAGAAAAATCCTCATCTACAATCAGTGAGTAGCAGACCTCATCGGTGGTTTTGTCCCCATTGATGTCATGCTGAGCAGAAATACCGGGGAAAAGCTTACATATGTAAGCACCCTCATAAGTATAGGTTTCCTTCAGCCCCTTTAATCTTTCGTATGGAATATTAAATTCAAAGGTACCTGCAGCATAAGAACCTAAGACATAGGGATTGCTGATAAAAGACAGACCGCTCCGGTCAAAATACCAGGAAGCAGAATCCTTAAGCAGAGAATCTTCAATATCCGCCGTGAAATCGTCAAACACAAAATTCTCATAGGCCGGCAGGGCCGCCTGGGTATTCAATTCATTTAAGAGCATCTGGTGAAAAGCGGTATTGTCATCACTCAATGCTTCTAAATGCAGTCGTTCTCCGGTGGCGGTATCAAAAGAGAGACCATAGCTCCAGGAATTGCCATGGGCACCGCCGGTGTAATCATACTGACAGAATACAATCGAAAGTACCTTATCGTCACATCGCTTGATTTCATAAGAAAAATCTGCGGTATAAGGCTCAAAGGTATAATCTGGATCATCAAGAGTCATCCGGTATTCTTCCTCTGCATAACGGACATTTTCCTTTTCAAAGTTCCAGAAGGTATCTAATTCTGCCGAGATGGCGGAATTGATCTTATCGGATGCCCCGCTGTTTTTATCTATTGTAATTTCAGGATAGGAAGCGGATGCTTCTAATACGCAGGCAGAAGCGTCCTCCGCTGCAGTAAAAGAAGAAGACTCCGAAAAATCCGTAATTGAGATTCCATAGGGAGTTGCGACAGTGGTATCGGAAGCTGTCGGATCGTTCACTGCTGCTTCGGTGTCAGTCAAAAGCGTCTCCGATGTGTCTTCTGCCATTTGCGCGGATGCATCTGTCAGGGAGGAAGAACCCTGCGCACCGCAGCCGGAAAGAAATATACTAAAAGCAAGAAAGCTTGCAAAATATTGTTTTTTCATAGTAGGATCTCCTTTCGGAATATGATTGATATGCTGTATCATATCGCAGAAAACAGTAGTATGCAATTAAATTTTTTTTAAGTTTTCAGGAATTTTATTATATGTGCTGTTTCCTGTGTGTGCAGGGGCTAAGGAAGCGGAGAAGAGGACCGGGAGAGCGGTTTTGGCAGATACGGTCTGTTGAACCTTCATATACAATGCAAAAATCCCTTGACAATGGGAAAAAATTGTAAGAAAATGACATCACATATAACGAGTAGGATCTGACCCCAAAGGCATGTGCCTGACGGTAAAGGCAAACGGAGAGAGACATTTTTGTGACAGCCTCAAGGGATGAGGAAAGCCTTTTTTCAAGAGAGCATAAGAATGTTCTTATTTTTGCGTTTGGTTCCTTAAGAAAGAGAGGAAACTGGAATGACAACAAGAGTAGCCATAATATCAATTGTTGTGGAGAAGCCGGATCATGTAGAAGATGTGAACCAGATACTCCACGAATACAGCAGTTTTATCATTGGTAGAATGGGGATTCCCTACCCCAGACGGGAAATCTCTTTAATCAGTGTTGCCATGGACGCACCCGCCGATAAGATCAGTGCCATGACCGGAAAAATTGGAATGTTAGATGGAATTACATCAAAGGCGTTGTATGCAAAATTACAGGAGGTATCAAATGCGTCAACTGATTGACCGGTTAGAACAAGAGCACTGTCTGACAAAAGAAGAATGGATCGCCCTAATTGAGAACAGAAGCGAAGCCGGGTATCTGTTCGAGCGGGCAAGAGCCGCAGCCCGGCGGTATTATGGGAATGCCGTCTATACCAGAGGCTTGATCGAATTTACCAATTATTGCAAAAACAACTGTTATTACTGCGGTATCCGCAGAGATAACTGTAATGCAGACCGCTACAGGCTCAGTAAAGAGGATATTTTAGACTGCTGTAAGCAGGGCTATGAGTTAGGATTCCGTACCTTTGTGCTGCAGGGCGGCGAAGACGGCTATTACACAGATGAACGGCTTACGGACCTGATTTGCACCATCAAGGAAACCTATCCGGACTGTGCCTTGACCTTATCCCTCGGAGAAAGGACAAAAGAAAGCTATCAGAGGCTTTTTGATGCAGGGGCGGACCGCTACCTGCTGCGGCATGAAACTGCCGATCAGAGCCACTATCAAAAGCTTCACCCTGCCGAAATGAGCTATCAGAACCGGAGAGAATGTCTGTATCACCTGAAGGAAATCGGGTATCAGGTAGGCTGCGGATTTATGGTAGGTTCACCGGGACAGACCACCGGGTGTTTAGCGGAGGATATGATTTTTATCACGGAATTGCAGCCCCAGATGGTAGGGATCGGTCCCTTTGTACCTCACCACGAGACGCCTTTTGCAAAGGAGGCACAGGGTACTGTAGAGCTGACACTCTATATGATTGGCTTGCTGCGCCTGTTAAAGCCCAACCTTTTGCTTCCGGCCACAACGGCATTAGGAACCATTGATCCGAGGGGAAGAGAAAAGGGCATTTTAGCAGGAGCCAATGTGGTGATGCCGAATCTTTCCCCTACCAGGGTTCGGAAGAAATATGAGTTATACGATAACAAAATCTGCACCGGAGATGAAGCGGCAGAATGCCGTACCTGTTTAAACCGCAGAATGGAAAGCATCGGGTACAAGCTGGCAGTAGACCGCGGAGATCCGGCAGAAGCATAAGAAAAGTGTATTGGAAAAGGAGACGAAAAAAATGTACAACGTAATGTCACCAAAAGCGGAAGAATTTATCAGTGATGAGGAGATTCAGGAATGTCTTGCGTATGCCGAGCAGAATAAGAACAACAGAGAGCTGATTGAGAAGATCTTGGATAAAGCTTCGGAAATGAAAGGAATCTCCCACAAGGAAGCAATCGTGCTCTTAGATTGTGAGCTTGAAGATTTAAATGAAAGAATCTACAAATTAGCAGAAGCCATCAAGCAGGAATTTTACGGCAATCGTATCGTTATGTTTGCGCCGTTATATTTGTCTAACTACTGCATCAATGGCTGCAAGTACTGTCCCTATCATTCAAAGAACAAGCACATTGCCAGAAAGAAGCTGACACAGGAAGAAATTGTCAAAGAGGTAACGGCACTACAGGATATGGGACACAAACGTCTTGCCTTAGAAGCTGGCGAAGACCCGGTAAACAATCCAATCGAATACATCTTAGAGAGTATCAGGACGATTTACAGCATTAAGCACAAAAATGGAGCGATTCGCCGCGTCAATGTCAATATCGCGGCAACAACTGTAGAAAATTACCGGAAGTTAAAGGACGCCGGAATCGGAACCTATATCCTGTTCCAGGAGACCTACAACAAAAAATCCTACGAAGAGCTGCATCCTACCGGACCAAAGAGCGATTATGCATATCATACGGAAGCTATGGACCGGGCAAGAGAAGCGGGAATTGATGATATGGGAATCGGTGTATTATTCGGGCTGAATAATTACCGGTATGATTTTACCGGAATTATCATGCATGCAGAGCATATGGAAGCTTACGGCGGTGTGGGACCGCATACCATCAGCGTGCCCCGGGTCAGAAGGGCAGATGACATTGATCCGGATGTATTCGACAACGGAATTTCAGATGATACCTTCGCAAAAATCGTAGCCTGTCTGCGGATTGCAGTACCATACACCGGAATGATTGTATCCACAAGAGAAACGCAGGAGAGCAGAAAGCGTGTGCTTCATCTTGGAGTATCCCAGATCAGCGGCGGTTCAAGAACCAGCGTAGGCGGCTACGCCGAAGAAGAGGCACCGGAGGATAATTCTGCACAGTTCGATGTCAGTGATAACCGGACATTAGATGAAGTCGTACACTGGCTGATGGATATGGGCTATGTACCGAGCTTTTGTACTGCCTGCTACAGAGAAGGCAGAACCGGTGACCGGTTTATGGCATTGTTAAAAAGTAAACAGATTATCAACTGCTGTCACCCGAATGCACTGATGACTTTAAAGGAATACCTTGAAGATTATGCATCCGAGGGAACAAAAGAAATCGGTGAAAAAATAATCGCAGAAGAGCTGAAAAAAATCACAAATGAAGTCGTACGAAAGAAAGCAACGGAATATATTGAAAATATTCATTTAGGTGAAAGAGATTTCCGTTTCTAATGTTATTTGAAAAAGGAGATTATTGTCATGGCAAAGAGCAGTATTAAAGATATGACGCAGGGAAGTCCTGTAAAATTGATTATCGGCTTTGCATTTCCAATGCTGTTAGGTTATTTATTTCAGCAGTTCTACAGTATGGTAGATACCATTATCGTAGGAAAATGGCTGGGAGTGACCTCACTTGCGGCGGTGGGTTCCACTGGCTCTGTAAATTTTATGATTATCGGGTTCTGTATGGGTGTATGCAGCGGATTTGCCATTCCGGTAGCGCAGAAGTTTGGTTCCGGAGATTACTGTTCCTTAAGAAAATTTGTCGCAAACAGTGTATGGGTTTCGATTGTATTTGCAGCCGTCATGACCGTTGTCGTCTGTCTGTTTTGCATGAATATTCTGGAATTTATGAAAACACCATCAGATATTATAGAAGAGGCATATGATTACATATTTATCATATTCTTAGGAATACCCGTCACATATCTGTACAATCTGCTTGCCGGTATTATCCGTGCATTAGGAGACAGCAGGACACCCGTATATTTTCTGGTGCTCTCTTCTGCAATTAATATTGCATTGGATATAATCTCCATCGCTATATTTCATATGGGCGTAGCAGGACCGGCATGGGCAACCGTAATTTCCCAGGGTGCTTCCGGTCTGCTCTGCCTGGTTTATATGATAAAAAAATTTGAAATTTTACATATCAAAAAAGAAGAATGGACATATGACGGTCACTATGTAAAAACGCTCTGTACTATGGGAGTTCCCATGGGACTGCAGTATTCCATAACAGCCGTCGGAGGCGTATTGCTGCAGATGGCTGTAAACGGGCTTGGCTCTATGGCAGTAGCGGCAATTACTGCAGGCAACAAAATAAGCATGTTCTTTTGCTGCCCCTTCGATGCCTTAGGCGGTACCATGGCAACCTATGCAGGGCAGAATGTGGGAGCCAAAAAATTAGACCGTATCCATCAAGGCATCAAATCGGCTACCATAATCGGAATTGTATATTCTTTGATAGCCTGTATGGTGCTTGTCCTATTTGGAAAGCAGATGGCTCTTTTGTTTTTGGAAGCCGGAGAAACAGAAGTAATTAGCGAAGTACACCAGTTTTTAATTATTATCAGTGCGGCATACATTTTGCTTGCCATTGTAAATATTTTCCGTTTCTGCATTCAGGGAATGGGATTTAGCGTATTTGCAATTCTTGCAGGCGTATGTGAAATGATTGGAAGGACGGCGGTGGGATTTGGACTGGTGCCCATCTTCGGATATGTGGGCGCCTGCTTTGCAAGTCCGGCAGCATGGGTATTAGCAGATGCATTTTTAATACCGGCATATCTAAGCTGTATCAGAAAACTAAGACGCCTGTTTGGAGAAGACAAAGAAAGGAGCACATAATATGGGAATGAATGAAACGCCATCCGCAGACCGTGTACATATTGGTATTTTTGGAAGAAGAAATGCAGGAAAATCCAGTGTCATCAATGCAATTACGGGGCAGAGCTTAGCGATTGTTTCCGACATCAAGGGAACGACCACCGATCCTGTCAGCAAAGCCATGGAGCTTTTACCTCTTGGCCCGGTCGTGATGATCGATACGCCGGGTCTGGATGATGAAGGGGAATTAGGCGAAAAACGCGTTGCGAAAAGCTATCAGGTATTAAATAAAACCGATATTGCGGTACTTGTGATAGACGCTGCAGTCTGTCTTAACAACACCGGAGAAACAGAGCTTTCAAAAGTAGAGAAGCCTTTGATTGCCCGTTTTATGGACAAAAAGATTCCCTATGTGATTGCTGTAAATAAATCCGAGCAAATAACAGAAGAGGAAAGATCGAAAATTACTGCATTATTTGCAGAGGATAAGCATCTGTTGTTTGTCAGTGCCGAAACGGGACAGAATATTTACGAATTAAAAGAATGTATTGCAGGTCTGGTTCCGTCGGAGGAAATGACCTTAAAAATCGTAGGAGATCTATTGGAAACAGGAGATATTGCAGTACTTGTAGTGCCGATTGATTCCGCAGCGCCAAAGGGCAGGCTGATACTGCCCCAGCAGCAGGTAATCAGAGACTGCTTGGAGGCAGGGGCAATTCCCGTAGTGACAAGAGAAACCGAGCTGCCAGCAGCCTTAAAGGCACTGGCAAAAAAGCCGAAGGTCGTCATCACGGACAGCCAGGCATTTGAACGGGTAGCAAAGGATACGCCATCCGATATTTATCTGACTTCTTTCTCTATCTTATTTTCCAGATATAAAGGAGATTTGATGCAGCAGGCAGAAGGTGCGAAGGCAATCTGGAACTTAAAGGATGGGGATACCGTTTTGATTTCCGAAGGCTGCACCCATCACAGACAATGTGGTGATATTGGTACAGAAAAAATGCCCAACTGGATACGGAAATACACCGGAAAAGAAATAAACTTTCAGTTTACCAGCGGTATACAGTTTCCGGAGGATTTATCAGAATATGCCCTGATCGTACATTGCGGCGGCTGTACCTTAAATGAACGTGAAATGAAATATCGTTTGAAATGTGCAAAAGACCAGAAAGTGCCAATGACAAATTATGGGGTCGCCATTGCAGATATGCATGGCATTTTAGACCGGAGTCTGGAAATATTTAAGGCAGCAGAGCCGTAAAAACAGGAAGCTGCAAGGAGGGGCCATGAACGTACAGGATAAATTGGAGCGAATATTAAGAGAAATGCATGTTATGATTTCCAGAGGGCCTACCCTTGAGGATGACAGTGAATTTGTGCTGATTCATAAGAAAGAAATGCAGAAGCTCTTAAGAGGGATCAGTCAGGCAGTCAGCGAGATGTTAGAACAGTATGAAATAACAGAGCAGAGCCGCAACCGGGGAGAATTAGAGGCTGAGAAGCACCGTATGGAAATTGTGCGGAATGCGAACCATCAGGCAGAGGATATTTATGCGGCATCTGTTTTGTATACGGATGATGCATTAGGACGGATTCAGGACATAATTGAAGATGCCGAAAAGTCTGCAAAAGAGGTGCTGAACACCTTAAACAGAGCAATGGAAGAGGAAAAACGCCAGGTCAGAAGCAATCAGTTAGAATTAAAGACACAGTTAGAGGATATGCGGGATACGGCGAAATATATCAAGCTGATTGAAGAACGCAACCGGGAAATCGCGAAAGCAAAGGGTAAGAAGGAAGAAGAGGGTAAGGCCCGGAAATACCAGCGCAGCGTAGAGAAGGACCCTGAATTTGTACCAATTACGCCGGAAATCAAGATCAATGAGGAATATTTTGAAAAAGCAGGCTTAACACCGGAAGGACTTCCAAAGGAAATGGAAGAAGAGCCATTAGAAGAAAAAGTTACCTATGAAAAACCGGTCATCCGGATCAATGAAGAATATTTTGAATGGCGCAGCGAAGATGACGGCGGGGAAGAAAAAAAGGAGAAGCGTCACGGCTTATTTTCTTTTGGACGGAAATCTTAAAAAATCTTTAAGAGCTCTTGCGGCGGGATATTAAGAAATCTGTGTTAAGCTATTCTTAATATCATACAGTACTTAGGTAGAAAGGGGTAGGAAATGAATCGAATTTTAGTCTGTGATGATGATAAGGAAATTGTAGAAGCCATTGAAATCTATCTCCAGCAGGAAGGATATGAAATTATCAAGGTCTATGACGGGGAAGAGGCGTTAGAAATCTTAAAAAAGCAGACGGTAGATTTGTTGATTATTGATGTAATGATGCCGAGACTTGATGGTATTCGTGCCACGCTGAAGATCCGGGAGAAAAGCAGTATACCAATTATCATATTGTCTGCAAAATCTGAGGATTCTGATAAGATTTTAGGCTTAAATGTGGGGGCGGACGATTATCTGACAAAGCCGTTTAATCCCTTAGAGCTTGTAGCAAGAGTGAAGTCACAGCTTCGGCGTTATACAAAGCTTGGCAATGCCGCAGAGAGCAGTCAGACGGTTTATCAGACCGGGGGGCTTATCATCAACGATGAACTCAAGGAAGTGACTGTAGATGATGAACCCGTAAAGCTGACACCGATTGAATACAATATTCTGCTCCTGCTCATGAAGAACCAGGGCAAAGTGTTTTCTATCAGTCAGATTTACGAAAGCATCTGGAATGCAGATGCCATCGGTGCAGACAATACAGTGGCAGTACATATCCGGCATATCAGAGAGAAAATAGAAATCAATCCCAAAGAACCGCGTTATATCAAGGTAGTATGGGGAATCGGATACAAAATAGATAAAGTATAGAGGAAAAGTATATGAAAAACGGACAGTACTACAATAGTCTTAAAACAGTGGCAGTTTTGCTGCAGATGGTATTTTTGATTATTGTCATTGTGTTCTTTTCTCTAATGGTGAATTTATTCGGAAGGAGTATGCTGAGTTTTCGTGACATCGGTAATGACTCCTTTTTTGATTCCTACTATTATATGGAAAGAATTGCGGAAGAAACAAAGGAGCTGACCACATATCTGAAGCTTCAGATGGGATTACAGCAAAGAGAGCAGGACAATGAGCTGTATAAACAATACAAGCTGGAATTTGATAATGGGGACAGTAATTTTTACTATTGGTTTTCCCAAGGCGGGAAAATCTATACCAACATGGCAGAGTCGCCCGGACAAAAAGAGGCAATAGAATGCGCAAAGAAATTGGGCAGTTATCTTTACTACAATGATACCGCCATATCCTTTGAAGGAAATATAAGACGGGCACACAGAGCCTTTGACATCAATATTCTGCGCCTGTTCCGCCAGGGAAGCAATGGAGGCGGACTGATTATTGCGGTAGATACCTCTCTGGCAAAAGAAGATACTATAGCAGATGCGGCAAGAACATATGAAACCTTTTTCCCGTGGGTAAAAGCCGGGTTGTTTATTGCAATTTTATCGCTGATGTGCTTTTTGATCTGTTTCATATATATTACATTAGCAGCCGGAAGGTCCGGTGAAGATGAGAAAATACGTTTATACCGTATCGATTATCTTCCGACAGAGGTACTTTTTTTCATTTTTATTGCGTTTGTGGGCGGTCTGATTGCATTCTGCGCTAATTTAAGCAGACAAAAATGGGAGATTTCAAGTTCCCTGATATTGACAGGAACGCTGGTATTTCTAACCGATGCGGTATTGCTGACCTTATATCTTAGCTTTGTAAGAAAGATAAAAGCGGATATTTTTGTAAGCTGCTCTCTGACAGCGCGTACCATTCGTATTTTAAAAGAGGGAATGCGCAGACAGCGGATTGTGAATCGTGCGGTTATCCAGTTTGCAGTTATTACAGCGTTAGGACTGTTCTTTGCATGGCAGGCATTTTCAAACCAGCATATGTGGGCACTTGCAGGACTTTTTGCAGTGTTCGTGTATCTTGCGGTGAATGTTCTGCAGCAGGCAGTCGAGAGAAAGAAGATTTTAGAAGGAATCTTAAAAATCAGCAGCGGAAAATTAGATTATAAATTTCAAACGTCAGAATTTGCGGGAGATTACAGAGAATTAGCGGAGAAGATCAATACGATCGGCGAAGGGCTTTCGAATGCGGTGGAAGAGAATGTCAAAAACGAGCGGCTGAAGACAGAGCTGATTACAAATGTATCCCATGACATTAAGACACCGCTGACTTCTATTATTAATTACATTAATCTCATTAAGATGGAAAGAATACAAAACGAAAAGATTGAGAATTATGTCACTATCTTAGAGAAAAAGTCTTTGAGGTTAAAACAGCTCATGGAGGATTTAGTAGAGGTCTCTAAAATTACCAGCGGCAATATTACTTTAGATATGCAGCCGATTAATATGGTAGAGCTGATTTATCAGACGGGCGGGGAATTTAATGAGATATTTGAAAATATGGGACTTACCATTATTACAAGGCTTCCGAAGGAGCCGGTCATGATTTTAGCGGACGGAAACCGCATCTGGAGAGTGGTGCAGAATCTCTACAGTAATGTGGCGAAATATGCGCTGAAGGATACACGGGTATACGTGGAGCTGAAGGTAAATGAAGGAATGGCGGAATTTTCCATTAAAGATATTTCTGCGCAGGAAATTCACAAGACGGCGCAGGATTTAAGCGAACGTTTTGTGAGAGGGGATGAGTCGCGGAGAACAGAGGGCAGCGGACTTGGACTTTCCATTGCAAGAAATTTAACGGGTCTTATGGGAGGGAATTTTGAAATTTCTTTGGACGGGGATTTGTTTACGGCTTGTATTGCGTTTCCGTTGTGGGAGAGGTGAGTATTCGGATCGTCCGTCAGGGAGAGAGAATGGGAGGGGAATTTTGTTTGTTCCGTTCTCGGAGATAAGTTGCATCTAAGTATTCCCGGGATGATTTTTGGCAGCGTACGCAACCGGGCTAAATTCGCATCCTGGCCCAGCTAGTCCTTCCGCAGACATTCATGTCTGCGGATTGCTGTGTGCTGCAGAAAATACTAAGATGAACTATATCTCTTTGAAAGTCTTTGAAGCGTCTTTGAAAGTCACAGTAACAGTTCAGCGTAGGACTTTGCACTTGCTGCAAAGCCCGTAAGAATATGTAGATTTTTCCGAGCGTGAATCCGCCCCTTGCCGTAGGCAACTTTAAATGGACGGATTCAGTAACAGTGAAGCCGAAAGGCTGAACTGTTACAAGTCACAAACCGGAATTGACAGAAACTCTTGATTTTTAGCAGTTGTACATTTATAATTCTTATTAACTATGGACAAGCAATAAGGAGAAAAGCAGATGAGACTTTATGAGAACGGAGTTTATCTCGTAAACGGAAGTGAATTAATTGAGGACAATCCTTCCGCAGCCGAGGAAATTTTAATCAAAACCGGAAAAAGCGTTACTAAGGAAGAAGCAGCAAAGAATACCATTGCTTACGGAATTTTAGAAGCACACAATACTTCCGGCAGCATGGAGAAGCTGCAGATTAAATTTGATAAATTGACTTCCCATGAAATTACCTTCGTAGGAATTATTCAGACAGCAAGAGCA
>CAYWXJ010000022.1:0-22387 GCA_964462405.1 uncultured Eubacterium sp. | reverse complement strand
CTAAATGGTGGGATTTTGGAAGAAAGCAGGGGGGACTTTATACATTTACACCGACCGTCACAGCAGGTAATAGCTGGTGGTATCGCGGTACGGCGGATGCGATGTGTCAGAATCTTGATTTCCTGAAAAGACGTCATGAGCCATATGTGATTATTACCAGCGGTGACTGTGTGTATAAAGGAGATTATAATAAGATTCTGGACTATCACATCGCTAAGAAGGCAGATATTACAGTGGTTTGTAAGGATATGCCGGCAGGTGTGGATGCCAGCCGTTATGGTGTAGTTCGTATGAACGAAGATGCCAGAATTATCGAGTTTGAAGAGAAACCGATGATGGCAAGCTCAAATACAATTTCTACCGGTATTTATATCATCCGCAGACGTCAGTTGATTGAGATGCTAGAACGCTGTGCAGAAGAGGAACGTTATGATTTTGTATCGGATATTTTAATTCGCTATAAGAACCTTAAGAGAATTTATGGCTATAAGTTAGAAACCTACTGGAGCAATATTGCAACTGTAGAATCTTATTACCAGACCAATATGGATTTCTTAAATCCGGAGGTTCGTAAATTCTTCTTCCGTGATGAGCCGAAGATTGCTACCAAGATAGACGATCTTCCGCCGGCGAAATATAATGCAGGTTCCGATGTAAAAAACAGTCTGGTTGCCAGCGGCTGTATTATTAACAGTAAGGTAGAAAATTCTATCCTGTTTAAGAAAGTTTTTATCGGCAAGAACTGTGTGATTAAGAATTCCATCATTTTAAATGATGTATATATTGGAGATAATACATACGTTGAGAACTGTATTGTAGAAAGCCGCAATACATTACGTGCGAATACCTACTATTGTGGAGAGAATGGTATTAAGGTTGTCCGTGAGGATAATGCCAGATATGTGATGTAAGTACCGCATAAGTGGGAAGAGTGAGAAGAAGGACTAGTATACGACGAGAAGGGGGCAGCAGATTATGCAGATTACAGACGTAAGGATTCGCAAGGTCGAAAAAGAAGGTAAGATGAAGGCAGTTGTATCCATTACCATTGACGAGGAATTTGTGGTACATGATATTAAGGTGATTGAAGGGGAAAAGGGATTGTTCATTGCAATGCCAAGCCGGAAAGCTGCAGATGGGGAATATCGGGATATTGCACATCCGATTAATTCAGATACCAGAGAGAAGATTCAGAATTTGATTTTAGAGAAATATCAGGCTGAGATTCTTACGATGGAAGAATAGAGATGGAAATCCTCTTGCTTAGGGCGGGGGGATTTTTTTGCGCTGGAATGGGGGAGGAGTGTTGTGGGAGGTCGGCACAGAGTAAAAAAGTAATCCAAATACTTTTTCCCCTCAATTTAGATAAAAAGTACATGAAAAGATAGATTCGTGCATTTTATCCGCAAATCCCGTTTGTTAAAATGATAAAAAGGAATCAAAACGCAAATTTGAGGAGGGTACGATGAAAAGAACAAAGCATAAGAAATTATATTCAATTATTTTAGCCGCAGCTATGACAATCAGCAGTATGTCAGGGCTTTTGATGCCAGGGACGGATGCGGTGCAGGCGGCGGAGAATACGGCACCGGAAAAGCCGACGGATTTAAAGACAGAGATGCTTCGTGCGGCATATGGAATCGATACAAAAAATCCTGCCTTTTCCTGGGTGGTAAATGATGCGGATCAGGACGAGGTACAGAGCGCTTATAGAATTGTTGTATCGCAGACATCGGAATTAGCAGGGGATGTTCTGGATACCGGATGGGTAAACTCAGATGAAAATTCTTTTGTACATGCAGAGGGACTGGAGGATGTGCTTAAGGATAATCAGCTTTATTATTGGCAGGTACAGACAAAGGATAAGATGGGTGCGGCAAGCGGACTTTCGGATGCATGTCCGTTTATGACGGATATTGCTTCGGAGTGGCAGAGCTTAAACGGTATCTGGGCAGTGCCGGGAAGCGGACTCTGGACGGATTATACCTTAGAAGCAGCGATAAGCATTCAGGGAGGAAATGCTTTTGGAATTTTGATGCGTATGGACGGCAGCAGCAACGGTTATATGCTTCAGTTTCGGGATGCGGACAATGTGATAAAATGTCATCCGGTTGCGTCCGGTACGGTAAATGCGACTGCTTTTCAGACGATAAATCTTTCGGACAGCGGAATCACGCTTCCTACGGATCAAAGTGAATTTAAAGTAAAGCTGACAGCAGAAGGAACAAAGATTCAGGTGGCGGTTGATACCAACGCAGGTGACGAAACAGATCATTATATAGATGCCGGAACCATAGACCTTACCCAGACTACAGTCGTAAATGCCGGAATGGCGGGTTTTCGGACAGGAAGATATGAAAGCGGAACGGTTGATGATCTTAAGATAACGGATGCGTCCGGGAATACGTTATATGCGTCTGATTTTACAGCAGACGGCGGGAATTTCAGCGGATGCAGTGTTTCCGGTGGGAAGCTTGCTGTTGGAACCAGCGGGGTGGAAGTGCGTTCCGTATGGCAGGACCCGGAAGCCTCTGAATTGACGGAGCGTGGAAATATCTGTTTTCTCCGCAGTCCGAAGCTGACGGTCGCAGATACTTCAAAGATTGAAAAAGTAATCGTCAGTGCCGCAGCAAGAGGAACGGCAAAGGACAGGGGAACGATTTTTGATATTTTCTTTAATGGAGCATGTATCGGGGCAGGTTCGGCAAGAGAGCTTTCGAATGTAGGAGCTACCGCAAACGGAAGCGGTTATACACAGGTATATTACAATTCCTATGATGTAACAGACCTTATCGTACAGGGAAATCAGAATGTCATCAGTGCGGTCGGAAACTGTCGTGATACAGACCGCGGAATTTTAGTTCAGATGACGGTTTTCTATAAAGACGGAACCAAAGCGGTCCTTACAAACAGCGGAACAGAGGATTCGGGCTGGAAAGCACTGGATGGAACCAATGCGTTTGGAGATACGGGAGATCTTATCACCACCGGATATGTGAGTCTGTTTCATGATAACGTGAATATGAATAAATATCCTGCAGGCTGGAAGGAAGCAGATTTTGATGACTCAGGCTGGCAGGAGGCACAGGTGAATGCTGCGGTAGCTGACAGAAAGACCGGTACGACTGGCAGGGTTCTATATCCGAACAGCTCGGAAAATGCACTGCGGTTTGAAACGGATGAACCGACAAAGAATGTATATCAGAATACCTCCGGCAATGTAGTTGTGGATTTGGGAAAAGAAATTATCGGCGGTCTGAAGGTGGATATTACAAGTGCAAAGGCACAGAGCGTTACTGTACACATGGGCGAAGAGATGGACAGTAACGGAACCGTAAAATATCAGCTTACAGCAGTCCCGGTATATGAAGATACCTGGACTTTAAAGAGCGGCAGCAATGCCTTCGAAACCATTACGCTTAGAACCTTCCGCTATGTGGAATTGATTGGTCTGGACGCTACAACGATTCAGAATATTCTAAGCGATCCGGACAGCATAAAAGGCTGGGCGATTCAGCAGGAGTTTGATGAAAATGAATCTGCATTTTCTGCATCCGGCAGTGAGGAAGCGGAGCTGTTAAACCGTTTGTATGAGCTGAGCAAATATACGATTAAAGCTACGAATCAGGATTTATTCGTAGATTCACAGGCGAGAGAGAGGGCACCCTATGAAGGGGATTTGCTGGTAAATTCCAACACCAGTTATGCAGTCAGCGGGAACTATTCTCTGGCACGTCATTCCAATGAATGGCTGATGGACAATCCTACTTGGCCGAATGATTACCGTCTTTTCTCTGTAGAAATGTCTTACTGGGATTATATCTATACGGGCAATACGGATTCTATCGAAGAGAATTATGAAGCACTGAAAAAGAAGCTGGTACAGGAGGTAGACTATGAAGATGCTGCCACAGGGCTGATTCGTGCAAATGACAGCCAGGCAGGATATACTGCGTTGATTGACTGGCCGACTAGTGAGCGTGACGGATATACCGGAAGCTATTATGATGTGGTATTTAATGCGGAGTATGTAGGTATTTATCAGTATATGGCGATTATTTGTGATGCATTGGGAGAAGCAGAAGATGCTGCAGTATATCGTGTAAAATCAGAGAAATTAAAAGAATCTTTATTAAAATATGCATATGATGAAGAAAATGGCTGCTTCTATGATTCGCTGGCGGAGGATTATACGGCAACACAGCACTCTTCTACCCATGCAACTGCCTATGCATTGAGCTACAGTGTGTTTGACAGCGAAGAAATGGCAGATGCAATGTGCGAATTTGTATATAATAACTGTAAAGATGAATTTAAAGGAAGTGTTTACGTTACTTACTTTATTTTAAAAGGACTGTATGCAGGAAATCATGGGGAAATGGCACAGGAGCTGATGACAAATCCGAAAGTGGGAACAGATGTTAAAACCTTTGCATCACTGCTAGACAACCTTTATTGTACCATTACACCGGAGGCATGGGGACATGCACATAAGAGCAATATGACACTTTCCCATCCATGGGGAGCGTCACCGGGGTGCTCCATTGTACAGGGGATGTTTGGAATCCTTCCGACAGAGGCGGGATTTGATAGATTTTCTGTGAAATTCCAGCCGGGCGGTATTCCGTCTGCGAGTGTAAAAACACCGACCGTAAAGGGTGCTGTCTATGCTTCCTTTGAAAACGGAAGTATGGAAGATTTAGCCGCAAACAATTTAGAAGTGAAGGTCACAATTCCGGCAAACAGCCGTGCAGATGTATATCTGCCTGTAAGCGGTGTCAATTATGCGTATCTGTTAGTAGACGGAATCAAGACAGAAGCGGTATATGACGGCACATATTTAAGCACAGAGATTGGCTCCGGCGAGCATACGGTGACTGTCTGCAAAGAAACGGTAAATGCAGAGGACTATTTTGATTTAAGCGCTAAAACAGATGCAACTGTCCTGGAAGTAGGAAAAACAGCACAAATTACCACAACATTGGTAAACCGGATTGGCGAGGAATTACTCCAGGGTACTGCAGTCACCTATAAGAGTTTGAATACCGATGTGGCAGCAGTAAGTGAAGCAGGCGTTATCAAAGGTACGGGCAGCGGTACAGCGGAAGTGGAGATTACGGCTACCTATAAGAATATAACAAGGACTGTAAAATTATCTGTAACAGTGAAAGCGGAACAGGTTTCTCTGACAGGAATGGAATTAAATCTTTCTGTCGGAAATACCATTGCCGTCGGAGAAAATGCACAGGCGGTACTGAAAGCTGTTTACAGCAATGGAAAAAAAGAATGCATAGATACGGAGAAGGTCAGCTATTCTGTTACGGGAGATTCCATTGAAGTAGATGAGAATGGCGTAACGGCTGGAACGAAGGCAGGATTAGCAGTTCTTACAGCCATGACGCCGGCTGCAAATGCGCAGATCGACAGATCCGTTTCCGGTGAGAATGTCGGTGCCGTTCCGGTATGGAGCTTTGACTATGCCGAAAGTCCTCTCAGCGGTGTGACCGTGGATGACGGAAGGCTTTATGCTGCCACCGGATTAAAAGTAACCAATACGGACAGTGACAAGACCGGAAATGTTGTTTTTGGTACTTTCGAAATTGAGAATGTAGCGGCTAATATTGCATTTAATGTAAAGGATGACAATAACCGTTATTTCTGGCAGTTCAGAAAAGAAGGCATCTTAAAGCGGCACAAGGGAAATGCGGATGTATACGGAGCAACTGTGCCGATTACATTGAATGACGGTGAGAACAGTTTTATCATTGCAACGGTTGACGGCAGGATTTATACATGGCTGAATGAGGAACTGGTAGATGTATGTGATGCGGACGCTTCTATGCCTTCCTCCGGAGGCTTCGGTGTCAGAAACGGAATGTCAGAAAGCTTCTGGTTAAGCGATATTTCCGTGGGAAGTGGCTTATCCTTCAAGGCAGAAGCTGCGGTAAAAGTAACAGAGGAAGAATTGCTTTTTGTAAATTCCATACAAGTCTTAGATCCCCTTACAGTGTCAAAGGGAACTACATTCCGTCAGCTTGTGCTTCCAAACAAAGTAGAAGTAACATTGAGTGACGGCAGTACAAGGAATGCTGCAGTAGACTGGAGCGGTGACTATGACGCAAGTAAGGTTGGAACATACAGTTTGGAAGGAACGATTAGGGCAGGAGAAGATTATAATAATCGAAAAGAGCTTACGGCAGCGATTACGGTCGTAGTAGAAAAAGATGCGGATAATCAGCAGCCAGACAATCTTGAAGACAGCTCAGGAAATGAAGGCCCGGGAGCGATACAGGATGAAAATTCGGTACTGGTACCGGACACCGAAGGTATTGTAAAGACGGAACAACCAACCGTAAAGCTCAATGCGAAGAGCCTTCCGCTGCAGGTGAAGAAGTCCACAAAGGTATTAAAGGCAAGCGGAATGATCGCAGGCGATAAGGTGAAAAGCTGGAAGAGTTCTAAGACCTCTGTTGCCACGGTAAACAAGAGCGGCAAGATTACGGCAAAAAAGGTTGGAACAGCTACCATTACGGTAACTACCGTAAAAGGAGCAACCGCCTCCTGTAAGATAAAAGTCCAAAAAGGCAAGGTGAAGACAAAGAAATTAAATGTAACAAATGTAACGAAGAAAAAGCTTACCTTAAAGAAAGGAAAGAGCTTTAAGCTTGCAGTTGAAAGAGATCCTCTTACAGCTACGGATAAGCTTAGCTACAGCAGCTCTAAGAAATCCGTGGTAACAGTAAGCAAGAGCGGTAAGCTGACGGCAAAGAAAAAGGGAAAAGCAACCGTTACGGTAAAGAGTGCCAATGGGAAGTCTGTGAAAATTGCAGTGACGGTGAAGTGATGAAAATAATGAATAATTTGTAATTTTACAGAAAGTCCGCTATACTATGGATATGTATATGGTATAGCGGATTTTGCTTTGGAAGAAAGGATGTATAGAAAAATCATGTATGTAATCGCAGGACTTGGAAATCCTGATAAAAAATATCAAAATACACGCCATAACATCGGATTTGATGTCATTGATGCGTTGGCAGAGAAATATAATATTTCTATGAATGAAAAAAAACACAGGGCAATCTACGGCAGTGGCATTCTTGCGGGACAGAAGGTGTTGTTGGTAAAGCCGCAGACCTATATGAATTTAAGCGGTCAGAGTATCGCGGAGATACTTAATTTTTATAAGCTTAGTCCGGCGGAGGATCTCATTGTAATCTTTGACGACATCAGCCTTATCCCGGGAAATATCCGCATTCGCTCAAAGGGAAGTGCCGGCGGGCATAACGGCATCAAGAGTATTATTGCAGAAACCGGCAGCAGTGATTTTGCAAGGATAAAAGTCGGCGTTGGAGAAAAGCCGGAGGGCTGGGACTTAGCAGACCATGTGTTGGGACATTTTTCAAAAGAAGAACGGGCATATGTAGAGGATGCCGTCAAAAATGCCTGTGCGGCAGCCGAATATATGGTCAACGGAGAAATCAGCCGGGCAATGAATGAATTTAACCAGAAGCTGCGGTAGCAGCTATCCGCTTGAATACAAAGAAATGGGAGTAATATGAGAGCATTTTTGGAACCGCTGCGTGCTTTAGATGAAATTGAAAGGCTAGAAGAGCAGCTAAAAAAAGAACCCGGAATCCAGATGGTTTCCGGCTGTATTGATTCGCAAAAACCACATCTGATTTATGGAGTCGGCAATGATTTTAAGCATAAGATCATTGTCACTTTTAATGAGCAGAAAGCCAAAGAACTTTACGGTGAATATCGCTTTTTTGACCCGAAAGCAGTCTATTATCCGGCAAAGGATATTCTTTTCTATCAGTCAGACCTCCGGGGAAATGTACTGACAAGGGAGCGTATTTTAGCCTTAAAGACCATTGCGGAAGGGGAAGGTACAACGCTGATTACCACTTATGATGCACTTATGAACCGGATACCGGGACCGGAGCAGTTCATACAGGCGGTAAAGACCTATCATGTGGGCGATATTATAGACTTAGAGCAGTTGAAAAGGAAGCTAGTGGAAACAGGCTATGAGCCGGCTTATCAGGTAGAAACGGCGGGACAATTTGCTATCCGCGGAGGAATTATTGATATTTTTCCGCTGACGGAGGAGAATCCATACCGCGTGGAGCTGTGGGATGATGAGATCGATTCTCTCCGGAGCTTTGATGTGGAGAGCCAGCGTTCCATTGAAAATTTAGAGAGCATTGAGATTTATCCGGCAGCAGAGCTGATTTTGAGCGAAGCAGAGAAAGAAGCCGGATTAAAGCGGATACAAAAGGATGCAGAGACGCTTTATGAAAGCTACCGCAGGGAAATGAAGACCGAGGAAGCAGCCAGAATCAAACGGGCGGCAGAGGAGCTTTCCGAAGAGATTACAGAACGCTCAGGGGTGGACGGGATTGACGCATACCTGACGTATTTTGATGAAAATACCGTGTCTTTACTGGACTATTTCGATTCCAAAGATACCTTAGTCTTTTTAGATGAAGCCGGGAGATGTGCAGAGCGGGGACATACCACGGAGCAGGAATTTTCCGAGAGCATGAAGCATCGTTTGGAAAAAGGATATATTCTGCCAGGGCAGATGCAGGCATTGTATTCCTGCGAAGAAACTGCGGCAAAGCTGCAGCGTCGAAGCTGTGTGGCATTAGCGGCATTAGAGTCAAAGGTGCCGGATTTTTCCGTTGCAGGTCATTATTCCATTCAGGCAAGGACGATTGGAGCCTATAACAATAGCTTTGAGCTTTTAGTAAAGGATTTAAAGCAATATAAGAAAAAAGGCTATGCTATTCTTCTGCTGTCAGGTTCAAAAACCAGAGCGAAGCGTCTTGCAGAGGATTTGCTGCAGGAGGACTTAAATTGTTTTTATTCCGAGGATTATGACCATGTGGTAAAACCGGGGGAGGTCATGGCGCTTTACGGAAAAGTAAAGCGGGGGTATGAATATCCGCTGTTATCCTTTGCCGTTATTTCCGAAAGTGATATTTTTGGCGCGGAAAAAAAGAAGAAGAAAAAGAAAAAAGCCTACGAGGGCGAGAAAATCGCAAGCTTTACCGAGCTTTCCATCGGGGATTATGTGGTGCATGAAAATCATGGGCTTGGAATTTACCGGGGAATCGAAAAAATTGAAGTGGATAAGACCGTAAAGGATTATATTAAAATCGAATATGACAAAGGCGGGAATCTCTATATCTTAGCAACACAGTTAGATATGATCCAAAAATACGCCGGTTCTGATGCGAAAAAGCCCAAGCTGAACCGTTTAGGCGGCCAGGAATGGAATAAGACAAAGAGCAGGGTCCGCGGAGCAGTAAAGGAAATTGCTGCAGATTTGGTGGCACTTTATGCAAAACGGCAGCAGAACGAAGGCTATGTCTATGGACCGGATACGGTATGGCAGCGGGAATTTGAAGAAATGTTTCCCTTTGAGGAAACCGAGGATCAGGAGGCAGCCATTGAAGCTACGAAGCGGGATATGGAAAGTAAGAAGATCATGGACCGCCTGATTTGCGGGGACGTCGGCTACGGGAAGACAGAAATTGCGATCCGCGCCGCCTTTAAAGCGGTACAGGAGGGCAAGCAGGTGGTATATTTAGTACCTACTACTATTCTTGCCCAGCAGCATTATAATACCTTTGCCCAGCGGATGAAGGATTTTCCGGTGACTGTGGACTTACTCTGCCGTTTTAAAAGCGCTGCAGAGCAGAAAAAGACCATAGCGGAGTTAAAGCGCGGAATGGTGGATATTGTCATCGGGACCCACAGGGTACTTTCTAAGGATGTAGTCTTTAAGGATTTAGGGCTTCTGATTATTGATGAGGAGCAGCGTTTCGGGGTTACCCATAAAGAGAAAATCAAACAGATGAAGAGCAATGTGGATGTGCTGACCCTGACGGCAACTCCGATTCCGAGAACACTTCACATGAGCCTGATCGGAATCCGGGATATGAGTGTGTTAGAAGAGCCGCCCATGGACCGTCTGCCGATTCAGACCTATGTCATGGAATACAACGAGGAAATGGTAAGAGAGGCCATTGTACGGGAGCTTGCCAGGGATGGACAGGTGTACTATGTATTTAACCGGGTAAAGCAGATTGAAGATATAACGGTGAAAATTGCAGCTTTAGTGCCGGATGCAGTTGTAGAGTTTGCCCATGGGCAGATGAAGGAGCGGGAGCTGGAAAATATCATGTACCGCTTTATCAATGGAGAAATTGATGTGCTTGTATCCACGACCATTATCGAAACGGGACTGGATATTTCCAATGTCAATACCATTATTATTCATGACGCTGATAACATGGGCTTATCCCAGCTCTATCAGCTTCGGGGAAGGGTGGGCCGTTCTGCTCGGACCTCCTATGCGTTTTTGATGTATAAACGGGATAAGATGTTAAAAGAGGTTGCAGAGAAGCGGTTAGCGGCAATTAAAGAGTATACGGAGCTTGGCAGTGGATTTAAGATCGCCATGCGGGATTTGGAAATCCGGGGAGCCGGAAATCTTCTTGGATCCGAGCAGCATGGGCATATGGATGCAGTAGGATATGACCTTTATTGTAAGATGCTGAATGAAGCCGTCAAGCAGGCGAAAGGAATCGGAATGGCAGAGAGCTTTGAAACTGCTATTGATGTGGATGTGGATGCTTACATTCCCCCGAATTACATTCCAAATGAAATGCAGAAATTAGATGTGTACAAACGGATTGCCGGAATTGAAAATGCCCAGGAAAAAGAGGAAATGCTGGAAGAACTTATCGACCGGTTCGGCGACCCGCCAAAATCCGTGGAAAATCTTCTGATGTTAGCAGCGTATAAGGCGAAAGCCCATCGGTACTATTTTACGGAAGTGGCTCAAAAGGGAGATGAGGTGAAGTTTACCCTGTTTGAGCGGGCGAAGGTAGACCCGTCGAAGATACCGGAGTTTGTGGCGAAGTATCAGGGGAAGATGAAATTTTATGCGGATAAGAGGATGCCCTATTTTATTTATCATCTGAAAATGAATTCCAGACAGAGGGAAAGTGCCGCAGAGGTGATCGAAAAGGTGTTAGAGGATGCAAAATCACTTATTGGGGGATAAATCGATGCGTTTAGAGCAGCGGGAGGGGTCTGGCATGAGCATATGCAAACCTTGACTGACGGACACATTTCAATAACTAAAAAATTTATAAATAAGCAATTGTAACAGTTCAGCGTAGGACTTTGCACTTGCTGCAAAGCCCGTAAGAATATGTAGATTTTTCCGAGCGTGAATCCGCCCCTTGCCGTAGGCAACTTTAAATGGACGGATTCAGTAACAGTGAAGCCGAAAGGCTGAACTGTTACAAGCAATTTAAAAAAAATGGTGAAAAATCTTGCGGCATAACACAAAAAGAACTATAATAGAAAAAGTGACTGGCAGATTTTTGCCGGATAGGATTTTTAGGAGGAACATATGAGAAGTAAGAAAGTAGCGGTACTGTTGCTTACAACAGCGGCCCTGATGGGAATGACTTTGACCGGATGCGGGAATAAGATTAATGAGAATGCAACATTTGCAACATTAGACGATACAAAAATAACCATGGGAGTTGCCAATTTCTGCGCAAAATATGAACAGGCAATGTATGATTCGTTCTATATGGCATATTTTGGAGAAAATATGTGGGACAGTGATTTATACGGAAACGGAAGTACGTTGACACAGGATGTTAAGGAAGGCGTAGCCGAAGATTTACAGGAAATGTACCTGTTAAAGGCGCATATGGAGGAATATGGAATTTCTTTAAGTGAGGAAGAGGAATCCGCAATTACTAAAGCGGCAGAGGAATTTATTGCGTCTAACTCCAAGGAGGCAATTAAGCAGATTGGTGCCGAAAATATTGAGAATGTAAAGGAAATGCTTCGTCTGCATACCATTCAGGATAAGATGTATGACCGCATCATTGAAGATGCAGATGCAGATGTGACGGACGAAGATGCTGCACAGAGAACCTTCAGTTATGTAGTCATTAATACAGGCGGATATACGGATGAAGATTCAAATTATGTGGAATATACTGAGGATGAGATCGCAGGTCTTAAAGATACAGCGGCAGAAATCGCAGCAGCGGAGAATTTTGATACGGCGGTAACGGATGCAGGATATACGGTAAGTACTGCTTCCTACGGTTCTGCAGAGGATGACGATTCTACCTTAGACACAGCCGTATTAGAAGCGGCAGACCAGTTGAGCGAGGGTCAGGTTTCCGGTGTTGTAGAAACAGACAGTGCATACTATGTACTGCGTTTAGACAGTGAATATGATGAAGAGGCAACTGCGGCGAAGAAGGAAGAGATGATTACCGAAAAACAGGAAGATTATTACAATGATATTTTAGATGGCTGGAAGGATGCTGCAAAATGGACAATTAACGAGGATGAATGGGCTAAGGTTACATTTGAAGATCATTTCACACAGCCGGAGGAAGAAGATACAGAAGCTGCAGAAGAAAGTATAACAGATACGGAAAGTGTATATACTACAGAAGCAGAATAAAAGAAGTAAACCTATGCTGCATACGGAGATACCGGAAAGAGTATCTCCGTTTTGCAGCTTTTTTCACGGTAAAAATTGCTGTTAAAGGAGATAAGTTGTGAAACAGTTATTGGTCCATTTGAAAAATTATAAAAAAGAATCTGTGCTTGCACCGCTGTTTAAAATGTTAGAAGCCATCTTTGAATTACTGGTTCCATTGGTCATGGCGGCGGTCATTGATACCGGAATTGCAAAAGGGGATGTTTCTTACATTATAAAAATGTGCCTTGTGATGATTTTCCTTGGAATCGTTGGATTGATTTCCTCCGTTACGGCACAGTATTTTGCGGCAAAAGCGGCGACCGGATTTGGAACGGGAGTGCGGCACGCGCTGTTTTCCCATATTCAGAAGCTATCCTTTACAAATTTAGATAAGGTGGGAACCTCGACTTTAATTACCCGGATGACGAGCGATGTCAACCAGGCACAGAACGGCGTGAACATGGTGCTGCGTCTGTTCCTGCGCTCCCCGTTTATCGTGTTCGGTGCAATGATTATGGCATTTACCATAGATGTAAGATCCGCATTGGTTTTTGTGGTGACAATCCCGCTGCTCTCTGCGGTAGTATTTGGCGTGATGTATGTCAGCATTCCCCTTTATAAAAAAGTGCAGAGCCGTTTAGATGCAGTGACGCAGAGCACAAGAGAGAATCTGACCGGCGTACGCGTGATTCGTGCATTTCATTTAGAGGAAGAGGAAAAAGCAGAATATCAGGAAAAGAACCAGGAGCTGACTGCTATGCAGATGTTCGTGGGAAAGATTTCCGGTCTGATGAATCCGATTACCTACGTTATTATCAATGCAGCCACAGCTTATTTGATCTACAAAGGGGCATTACAGGTAGATGCCGGAGTGATTACCCAGGGCGAAGTCGTTGCGCTGGTCAATTATATGTCACAGATTTTAATCGAGTTGATAAAGCTTGCCAATCTGATTGTTACGGTGACGAAGGCTATTGCCTGCGGCAACCGTATTTGGAGTGTCTTTGAAATACCGGAGGGTGAGCGGGAAATTTCTTATGCAGCCGCAGAAGAGCTGCAAAAGGAAGCAGAAGAAATGGTAGTATTTTCCCATGTGGGACTTACTTATGAGAATGCCTCGGCAGAATCCTTAACGGATATTTCATTTACTGCAAAAAAAGGAGAAACGATAGGTGTTATCGGAGGAACCGGCTCCGGTAAGACGTCACTGGTGCATCTGATCTTGGGATTTTATCCCCATACATCAGGAAGCATACGGATTGCCGGAAAAGACATTTCTTCCTATTCTAAAGAAGAATTGCGGGACAAAGCAGGTATCGTCATGCAGAAAGCGGTTTTGTTTGCCGGAACCATTCGTGAAAATCTCTGCTGGGGCAAGCCGGATGCCACAGATGAAGAATTGCTTGAAGCATTGAGAACGGCACAGGCATTAGAAGTTGTGGAGAAAAAAGAAGGGAAGTTAGATGCTAAGGTAGCGCAGGGCGGCAAGAACTTTTCCGGCGGACAAAAGCAGCGTCTTACTATTGCAAGAGCCTTAGTGAGAAAGCCGGAGATTCTCATTTTAGACGACAGTGCATCTGCATTAGATTATGCCACAGATGCGGCACTGCGGCGTGCCATTGCAGGCATGAAGGAGCAGCCGACGGTATTTATCGTATCCCAGAGAGCTTCCTCCATTCAATATGCGGATAAGATATTAGTGTTAGATGACGGAGAGTTAGCAGGAGCCGGAACCCATGAGGAATTGTTAGAAAGCTGTGAAGTATATCAGGAAATTTACTATTCCCAGTTTCCGGAAAAAATGAATCAGAAAGGAGCAGCAGGAAATGTCTAAAATAAATGAAAAGCAGATGACAGCCTTAAAAAAGCTGCTTCGTTATATCAAAAAATACACGCCCCTGATTTTCATTTCCTTGGTTTTTGCCGCAATCGCTGCAATTCTGACGCTGTATGTGCCGATTTTGACGGGACGTGCCATTGACTGTATCGTAACAGCAGGAAATGTAGACTTTGCAGGAATTTTTACAGTAATCCGGCAGATGCTGATTGTCATACTGATTACGGCGGCTGCGCAGTGGCTGATGAATATTTGCAACAACCGTATTACCTATCAGGTGGTGCGGGATATGCGGATGGACGCATTTTCAAAGATTGAGATTCTTCCTTTGAAATATTTAGATGCCCATTCCCACGGGGAATTAGTAAGCCGTGTCATTGCCGATGCAGATCAGGTAGCAGAGGGACTTTTGATGGGATTTACCCAGTTATTCACAGGAATCATTACGATTGTGGGAACTCTTTTGTTTATGGTAAGTATCAACTATAAAATTGCATTGGTAGTTATCTGTATTACACCGGTTTCGTTGTTTGTGGCAGGCTTTATTGCAAAGAGAACCTTCTCCATGTTTAAACTGCAGTCGGAAACAAGAGGGGAACAGACCGCATTGGTAGAGGAGATGATTGCCAATCAGAAGGTTGTGCAGGCATTCGGACAGGAAGAAAAGGTCTTAGAGCGGTTTGATGAAATCAATGGCAGGCTTTCTAAGTATTCCTTAAAAGCCACCTTTTTCTCATCCCTGACAAATCCATGTACCCGGTTTGTAAACAGTCTGGTTTATACCGGAGTTGGGATTTTCGGAGCCATTTCTGCAGTGTTAGGCGGAATCAGTGTAGGCCAGCTTGCGAGCTTTTTAAGCTATGCCAATCAGTATACCAAGCCGTTCAATGAAATTTCAGGTGTGATCACGGAATTGCAGAATGCACTTGCCTGCGCAGGACGGATTTTGGAATTAATTGAGGAAACACCGCAGATACCGGAGCGTGTGGATGCGGCCGTGTTAGCGGACGTCAAAGGAAACGTTGCTTTAGAGCATGTAGATTTTTCTTACACGAAGGAGCAGCATTTAATTGAAGACTTTAACCTGGCCGTAAAGCCGGGGCAGCGGGTGGCGATCGTAGGCCCGACTGGCTGCGGAAAGACCACATTAATTAATCTGTTGATGCGCTTTTATGATGTAGACGGCGGTGCAATCAAGGTGGAGGGAGAGGACATCCGCAGCGTTACCAGAAAAGATCTCCGTACTTCCTATGGCATGGTATTACAGGAAACCTGGATGAGGGAAGGCACGATTTTGGAAAATATCCGCATGGGAGCAAAGGAGGCCACCAGAGAACAGGTGATGGAGGCAGCAAAAGCTTCCCATGCCCACAACTTTATCAAACGACTTCCGCAGGGGTATGATACGGTAATTACAGAAGATGGAGGAGGGCTGTCCCAGGGACAAAAGCAGCTTTTGTGTATTGCCAGGGTGATGCTGTCCCTGCCGCCGATGCTGATTCTTGATGAAGCAACTTCCTCCATTGATACCAGAACAGAGCTTAAGATTCAAAATGCTTTTGCAAAAATGATGCAGGGCAGAACCAGCTTTATCGTGGCGCACCGCCTTTCTACCATTAAGGAAGCGGATATTATATTAGTTATGAAGGACGGACATATTTTAGAGCAGGGAAATCACGAAACGCTGCTTGCAAAAAATGGATTTTATGCTACGCTTTATAATAGCCAGTTTATTCAAAGCGAAGATTTAGTATAATAGGAGAGCATATGAAGGATAATATCATTTTAATCGGAATGCCGGGCGTTGGGAAGAGTACTATCGGCGTGGTATTAGCAAAGGTGCTTGGATACCGGTTTATTGATGCAGATTTAGTAATTCAGGAAAAAGAACAAAAACTTCTGCATGAAATCATAGCAGAGGCAGGAACCGAAGGTTTTCTGGAAATAGAGGCAAGAATTAACAGCCAGATTGAGGCAGAACATGCAATTATTGCCACCGGAGGAAGTGTGGTATATGAAAAAAAAGCCATGGAGCATTTTGGAAAAATCGGGAAAATCGTATACCTCCATGTGTCCTATCCGATTTTAGAAAAACGCTTAAGTGATATGAAAGGGAGAGGCGTTGTGCTTCGGAACGGACAGGATTTGAAGGCTCTTTATGAGGAACGGACGCCGTTATATGAAAAATATGCGGATATGATAGTGGAAGAAGAGCATATGGGCGTAGAAGAAACCGTAGAAGCATTAATCGAACAGCTTCGGAAATAACCGGAGCAAAGGGGAAGAGATGAAAAACAGACAAAAGATAGAGTGTGTATTTACGGTTGCCCTGATGGGACTGCTGGCAGTGAGTGCAGCTTCACAGACCATAACTATAGGACAGGAGTATTATGTATTGTCTGTCAATGGAAAGGCTGTAGGCGCAGTTGCGGCAGGCACAGATACAGAAGAACTGATTCTTAAGGCAAGACGGCAGGTAATGCAGAATACAGAAGGGTATGCTTTGGTAGATGCAGAGGTCAAGTCACAGATTTCCAGTGAAAAATTTCAGCAGTTAATCACCAATGAGCAGGCAGTCCAGATACTTGTAAAAGAGATTACAGATACCATGCTGCAGGAAAAAAAGCAGGCATATACCATTACATCCGGAACTTATTCCGCAAATTTTGAATCCAAAGAACAGGCTGTCGATTTTTTAGAGCAGGTAAAAAATCATACCGAAGGCGGAGAAAAATTTTCCATTGCATTAGAGCTTCCCGCCGGAGAAAAGGAAGCGAGAAAAGCAGAAATCGTTGATCCGGAAGCGGAAGGCATGGAAACGCAAGTTACAGCGCAGGCCGCAGACAGCACAGAAACAGGGGTCATGGGAACGGCGTCCGCAGGCATTGTGACAGCATTAAGTAAAATATATACAAATGCCAAAGAAGAAAGCAGGGAAGAATACCAGAATCAGACAGGTATTCTTGCCATGGAATTTGCAGATAATGTTTATGGATATGAGAATTTCGTCGGTGCAGATACCTTTGCGGATGTAACGGAGTCAGTCAGGGAAGTAACAAAAGAGAAAGAAACGAATACAATATATGTAGTAGAAGCCGGCGACTGTCTATCCATTATTGCAGAAAAATTTGACACCACCATGGAATCCATTGTAGGTCTGAATCAATTAGAGAGCGAAGAGGCAACGCTTTATTTAGACCAGGAATTAATTGTGGCGGTGCCAAGACCAGATATTTCCCTGCGGGTTTCTGAAGGAATTGTATATGAAGAAAATTATACCGCAGACCCGGAAATTATTCCAAATGATGCCTGGTATACCACCAAAGAAGTGGTGCTTCAGGAAGGAACAGAAGGTTATCGGGAAGTAAATGCATTGGTGACTTATGAAAACGGTTTGGAAGCAGAGCGAAAGACCCTGCATATCACAATACTTGCAGAATCTGTTCCTGCAGTCGTTGAGCAGGGAACGCAGATTCCGCCTACCTACATCAAACCAATATCCGGCGGAAGATTTACCTCCGGTTTTGGAAAAAGATGGGGCAGAATGCATAAAGGTGTAGACTGGGCAGTATCTATCGGGACACCGGTATCTGCTTCAAGTGCGGGTACGGTATCCGTGGCAGGTGCAGTCAGAGGATACGGTTATGCGGTCTATATCAGCCATCCGGACGGCAGACAGACCCGCTACGGGCATTTGAGCAAGGTACTGGTGACACCGGGACAGTGGGTGGAGCAGGGGCAGAACATCGCTTTGAGCGGCAACACAGGACGTTCTACCGGACCGCATCTGCATTTTGAGATATTAATTGACGGTTCTCAGGTGAATCCATTGAATTATATGAACTAAGTGTGGTAAAATAGTACTATGTGAATGTTACCAAATTATTACACTTGTTACATATAAAGAAAAATCTTGACAAAAGAAAGTGTAGGTCACTATAATTAATGTTTGTATGTGAAGATATGGTTACAATTTAGAACGCTGCAGTTCATTTTCAGGCTGGGAAATGAAGGGCAGCAGGATGTGGAGTTATGTAGATTGACATAGAGGTGCGATATGGAACAGTATATTATTAAAGGTGGTAATCCGCTGGTTGGAGAAGTGGAAATAGGCGGAGCAAAAAATGCAGCACTTGCTATATTGGCAACGGCAATTATGACAGATGAAACCGTTACCATAGAGAATCTTCCGAATGTGCGCGACATCAACGTGATGCTGAATGCAATCGAGGGGATTGGGGGAAGAATAGACAGAATAGATGCGCATACAGTCAAGATCAATGGTTCCATGATCAACGATTTAAGCGTAGATTATGAATATATTAAGAAAATCCGGGCGTCTTATTATCTTTTAGGAGCGTTGCTTGGAAAATATAAAAGAGCAGAGGTAGCACTGCCGGGCGGATGTGATATTGGAAGCAGACCTATTGATCTGCATTTGAAGGGGTTCCGTGCATTAGGTGCTAAGGTGGATATTCAGCATGGTCTGATCTCCGCAGTTGCAGATGAATTAAAGGGAACGCATATATATTTAGATAAGGTATCTGTGGGAGCGACCATTAATATCATGATGGCAGCAGCCATGGCAGAAGGAAAGACTACGATTGAGAACGCAGCAAAAGAACCTCATGTGGTAGATGTGGCAAACTGTTTAAACAGTATGGGTGCGAATATCCGCGGTGCCGGAACGGATGTAATTCGTATTTCCGGTGTGGAGAAGCTGCATAAGACGGAATATTCCATTATTCCGGATCAGATTGAAGCGGGAACCTTTATGTTTGCGGCAGCAGCTACAAGAGGTGATGTTACCGTAAAGAATGTAATCCCGAAGCATTTAGAAGCAACTACAGCCAAGTTATTAGAGGTCGGCTGTGAAATCGAAGAATTAGATGATGCGGTGCGTGTTGTGGCGTCTAAGTCGCTGACACATACGCAGGTGACAACACTTCCTTATCCGGGATTTCCGACGGATATGCAGCCGCAGATGTCCGCGGTGCTTGCTATTGCAGAGGGCACGAGTACTGTGACGGAGAGTATTTTTGAGAACCGTTTCAAATATGTAGATGAGCTGACCCGTATGGGAGCAGCGATTAAGGTAGAGAGCAATATCGCAATCATTACCGGAATAGAGAAGTATACAGGTGCGAGAGTCAGCGCACCGGACCTTCGGGCAGGGGCAGCGTTGGTAATTGCAGGGCTTGCGGCGGAAGGAATTACGGTTGTTGATGACATTTACTATATTGAGCGTGGTTACGAGAATTTTAATGAGAAGTTAGCGCTTTTAGGAGCACAGATCGAAAAAGTGTCTACCGACAAAGAAATTCAAAAATTCAAATTAAAGGTTTCTTAGAATCACTGGAAATGTATAATTTTATACATTTCCGGTGATTCTTTATGTAGTAAGGCGAATCATCAGTAACGGACAGGTTTCACGGTTTAAAAAGTTTGATTCGCTGCAGCAGCGAAGGAGAATAGATTATGAATGTACAGATTATTTTAGCACAGATGCTGATGCTCTTTGCCATGATGCTGACAGGGTATTTTGTCTGGAAAAAAGAATGGTTTGACGAAGCCGCATACCAGAAATTGTCAAAAATCGTGGTGAATATCTTAAATCCGCTACTGGTAATTTACGGAGTTATGGGGAAGGATTCTGAGGGAAATGCAAGTTTGATTTTGCAGAATTTAGGATTCGTCCTGTTTTTTTATATTTTTCTGATTCTTATTAGTGCCGTATTGGTATGGCTGCTGCGTCCTGAAAAGGCGGAGCGGAGAATATACCGTTTGATGACCATTTTCCCCAATGTGGGATTTATGGGGATTCCGGTGATTACCAGTATTTTTGGTATGGAAAGTATGATTTATATCGTGTTCTATATGTTAGGATATAATCTGCTTTTGTATACCTATGGGCTGATATTAGCAAGGAAAGCTGCAGAGGATGCAGGGAATCTTTCTGAGGATATGGGAGGCAGCACGTGGAAGCGCATGATCAATCCCGGTGTGATTGCATCTGTGGCAGCAGTTATTATTTTTATGTTCCGGATTCCAATGCCTGCTCCGGTAATTACTTTTTGCGATTATATGGGAAATGCCACGATTCCGCTGTCTATGCTGCTGATCGGAATGTCCATTGCAAAGGCGGATCTGCGGAAGATTTTTTCCAATACGAAGGTGTATTTGTTTACAGCACTGAAAATGGTTATAATTCCGGTGGGAATGACGCTTTTATTTAAGCCGCTGCAGATAGATTCTGTCGTGTTTGGGACATTTGCACTGCAGCTCGCAATGCCTGTGGGGAGTATTATTACTTTGATTGCAAAAGAGAGCGGGGCGGATGAAACGACTTGTACCAATGGAATTGTGGTTACTACGCTGGTATCGATCCTGACGATTCCGCTGGTATGTATATTTTTATAAATAGCTGAATGTAAGTCCGTATAAGACGGACGTTTCGCACAGAACAGGATTAGCTGTTCTGCGCAAAACTGCATGTCGGCGGCGTTTTCTTTGGGTTATCTTTGATCAAACCGTAGTATTCACGCCATTGATTGCCGCATGTTCATTCTCTCCCATAGGGATTACCAGACATTTCTGTCCGTCGATCAACTGGGATTTAATCTGCGAAGCCTTCTCCGGCTTCACACGGAGAATCACATCATATGTCTTAATATCTCCCGTCGGAGCCTCTTCCTCCTTTTCCGGAAGTCCTGCTAACATACGGGTATCCTCTAACTGCTGCTCTAAAACAGCAACCTTCTGTACCAGCTCTTTTTCCTGCTTAAGCTTACCGGCGGCCGCCACAGCCTTAGTATCGATCAGATGCTTAAGAACCGGAGTTTCATCCTGAAATTCCTCCCGATAAGATTCCTCGATCATGGCGGCAGCAGTTTCCGGTATATTAGATTCCGCCATAATTTCTCCGATATTTTCCGCAGTCAGGCGCACCGATTCATGATCGGAAGCGTCGTCAGATTCGTTTTCCGCCATATCAGAAAGACCTTTCTGGATTTCGTAGAAAACTTCCCGGGAAGCGTCTTCATCCCCGCCGAAGGCTCTTTTTACAATCGATTCAAAGGCTTGTTTCTGTTCCGTTGCCGTCCGTCTGGCGTTGCAGCCTAAAGCTCCCTCCATAAACTCCACATGTGGCTCCTTCGCATTCTTGTGGTAGGTCAAAACAGAATGGATGTCAGAGCTTCTGTCTGTAAAAGCAGGGAAAATAAAGCCGCTCTCCGGTGCACAGACCACCCAGTCACGGATTCTTGGTCCGATGCGGTTTTCGTCCTCCCGGTAGCCTAAGCCCGGTTTGCTCAAAGCAACAGGACAGATGGCGCAGAGCAGATATTCATAGACCTCTTCGGATTCATCTAATTTATTATTGTCGCTGGTCTTTGTCATTACATCATAGGTATCATGGAAAATCAGAATCAGATAATTTCCGGCATACTCATAATTTTCAATAATCAGATCATAGAAGCGTTCCAGCAGATCGTCATTTTGTAATGCACTGGCTCTTAAGGCAGTTAAGAACTGTTGTCTGCCGCCCAGGGATTCTTCCTCCACGGGAAATTCCAATTCTAAGAGATTGTTGCCGATGGTGCCGGAGAGTACTTTTCTTGCGATTTCGAGATATTTAAAAAACTCTTCATCCCCTAAATTTAAGAAGGTTTCTCCAAGCTCTACCACACGGTTCCGTTCTCCGTCTACATAACAGCCGCACATGCGGCTGAAGGTACATTCTTCTTTTTTAAAGCGTCGTTTGATTTCTGAGACATCTTTTTTATTCATAAGTAGATTTCCTCTCTGCGTTCTTTGATTTTGTAGTAACAGTTCAGCCATGAAATAATGCAAATATCACAAAACGAACAAACGCCTTTTGTTTGCTCGTTTTTGAATTTGCGTTATTTCATGAGCGGAGCGCCCGAATATGAGCAAAAATAGCTGCAAAGCAGCGGAGAGTGCGATAGCACGATTTTGCGAATGGCGCGGGCTGAACTGTTACATTTTGT
>CAYWXJ010000021.1:0-23171 GCA_964462405.1 uncultured Eubacterium sp. | reverse complement strand
AATTTTTGAAAAAGTCAAGCAAAATTTTTCCTGCCCAGATAGCAGCGCCATTGCAAGCAAAGAAAATATACAATAGAACGTGCAAACCCACATCATCCCCTCATGAATGAGGGGCTTTCAGGGCATACATCCTGCATTACTGAATAGAAATCACTTGATAGTCTTTATCCTCCACTGCTTTCTTCAGTACATCGTCTGCAACCTCGCTGCTTAAGGTGACAACTGCGGTTCCGTTTTCATGGCTTACTGCAGCCTCCGCAACTCCTTCTAACCCTTCTAACACCTTTTTCACTGTCGCCTCGCAGTGTCCGCACATCATACCTTCGATTTTTAATGTCTTTTCCATTTTCTTTTTCTCCATTTTCTTTTTTGTTTTGATTTTTTTATCCTTTCTGGCATCGTGAATGGACAGCAAGTTCAAACGCAATGCATTTGTTACTACAGAAAAGCTTGATAAACTCATTGCTGCTGCACCAAACATAGGATTTAACTTTAAGCCAAACAGCGGAATCCATATGCCTGCTGCTAACGGTATTCCTATGATATTATAAATGAACGCCCAGAAAAGATTCTCATGTATATTTTTTAAGGCTGCCCGGCTCAGACGGATTGCAGCCGGTACATCACTTAGCCTGCTCTTCATTAATACCACATCTGCTGCATCAATGGCAATATCTGTTCCCGCACCGATGGCAATCCCAATATCAGCTCTTGTCAGTGCCGGTGCGTCGTTGATTCCATCGCCTACCATTGCGACCTTGCCCTGATCCTTTAAAGTACGGATGACACGTTCCTTTCCGTCCGGCAAAACTCCGGCAATTACTTCATCTACGCCTGCCATAGCTCCGATTGCCTTTGCCGTCCGTTCATTATCTCCGGTCAGCATCACCACCCGGATTCCCATATTTTTAAGTTCGCTGACTGCCTGGGGGCTTTCTTCCTTTAACACATCGGCAACTGCAATGATACCTAAAAACTGACCTTCTTTCGCAAAAAACAGCGGTGTCTTTCCTTCACCGGAAAGCGCTGCTGCCTGTGCAAGATTCTCCGCAGGGATCTCCATAAATTTTTCAATAAAGGAGGCATTCCCGCCCCAGAGTGCCATACCATTTAACGTACCTGTAAGTCCATTTCCTGCAACTGCAGTAAAATCCGTGACCTCCTCTAAGCCCTGGCTTTTCTCCTCCGCATATTTTAAAACTGCGCCTGCTAACGGGTGTTCACTTTTCTGTTCTAAGGATGCCGCAAAATACAGCAGTTCTTCTTCTGTGATACCCCCTGCCGGTATCATATCCGTCACGGTCGGTTCCCCTGTGGTAATGGTTCCTGTTTTATCTAATGCTACAATCTGAACCTTTCCGGCTTCTTCTAAGGATACTGCCGTTTTGAACAGGATTCCGTTCTTCGCCCCGACTCCATTTCCTACCATAATTGCAACCGGTGTCGCAAGTCCTAACGCGCAGGGGCAACTGATGACAAGCACGGATATTCCTCTTGCAAGGGCAAAACCAATGCTTTCTCCGGCAAGCAGCCAGACCGCAATGGTCAGCAGTGCAATAGCAATAACCACCGGGACAAATACACCGGAAACCTTATCTGCTACTTTTGCAATAGGTGCTTTTGTAGCCGCTGCATCACTGACTAATTGGATAATCCGGGATAATGCGGTATCCTCACCTACACGGACTGCCTCACATTTTAAAAATCCTGACTGATTTAAGGTTGCCGCCGATACGCTGTCTCCGGCGGCTTTATCCACCGGAATGCTCTCTCCGGTCAATGCTGACTCATTTACCGCACTATTTCCTTCCAGTACAACACCATCCACCGGAATATGTTCCCCGGGACGCACAACAAATACATCCCCTTTTTTTACCTGTTCAATAGGAACTTCTGTTTCTTTTCCTGACTGAAGAATGGTCGCTTTTGTGGGGGAAAGCCGTATCAGGCTCTTTAATGCGTCTGTCGTCTTGCCCTTTGACCTTGCTTCTAACATTTTTCCTACGGTAATCAGGGTCAAAATCATGGCAGCGGATTCAAAATAGAACTCATGCATATAAGACATTACCAGCTCCATATCTCCCTTTACCTGCGCATCGGTCATGGCAAATAAAGCGTAAGTGCTGTAGACAAAAGCCGCCATGGAGCCAAGAGCCACTAAGGTATCCATATTCGGAGCTAAATGAAACAGGCTCTTAAAACCGCTGATAAAAAATTTCTGATTGATTACCATTATTATCACAGTTAAAAGAAGCTGCACCAGCCCCATTGCCACATGATTTCCTTCAAAAAATTTTGGCAATGGCCAGTTCCACATCATATGTCCCATGGAAATATACATTAAGACCAGCAGAAATCCAACAGATGTGAGCAATCGCTTTTTTAACAATGGCGTAGCTTTGTCTTTTAACAATTCCTCATTGTCTGATGAGTTTGTCTGCTGTGTGCTGCCTGTGTCTGCTCCTTTTTTGGCTGCGCCATATCCGGCGGCTTCTACTGCTTTAATAATCTCTCCTGCTGCCGCTGTCCCCTCCACGCCCATGGAATTTGTCAAAAGACTGACCGAGCAACTTGTGACTCCCGGCACCTTTGCGACTGCTTTTTCCACACGGGCACTGCAGGCGGCGCAGCTCATTCCTGTTACTGTATACTGTTCCACATGATCACCTCTATTTCATTAATTTCTGTAAGGTGGTAAGAAGTTCATCTACGGTTTTCTCCCTGCCCTCTTTAATATCCTCTATTACACAGGTCTTGATATGGTTTTCAAGAAGTACACGGTTAAAGCTGTTCAAGGCTGCGTTTACTGCAGCTACCTGGACTAAAATATCGGGACAATATGCACTCCCGTTCCTCGCTCATGGTTATACACCTCTTTTCTGCAATTTTAGATGATTATATACCCTGTGGGGGTATTTTACAGGTATTAATATATAATCATACGCTCTAATACGCTGCTTTTTTGCCGCAATCATATTTCGCCGGATCCGACTTCTGTTTCAAAATGGCTCTCTTTAATTGCATCTAGTATCGTCAAATTAGAACGGGAAGCTTCAAAGGAAATCACATCCGCATCCATTCTGTCAATATCCCTGATAATATCATTAAATTCACTGTAGCACATATGCGTATGTATCGATTTTTTCTGCCAATCTAAATGCTCTTTTCTTAACTCCTTTGCCGTTTCTAATAATTCCTTGCTGTCTGATTCGCCCCGAAAATATTTCTCCGAAGCAAACTTTAATTCTCTGAATTTTCCCACTCTCGGAAAACCAACTACTGCACTTTTCATCCTTATCCTCCAATCAGATTTCCATTGTTTTCTGTTCGGATACAAGTATATAGTTTCTGTTTTTATTTGAAAAATATAAAAAAACATCTCCCTCATTTGAAATCGATACCCCCCTTACTGGTACGGTTAAAAATGGTTATCTGCATTTCTTTTTCCAGCTCATGAACCGCATTCGTAAGACTAGGCTGGGAAATAAAAAGCCTTTTCGCTGCCTCCGTAATATTCCCCGTTTCCGCAACTGTTACAATATATCTTAACTGCTGTAATGTCACTTATCTCGTACCTTTCTTCTATACCCCTTTTTCCGGTGACTTTGTGTTACGGCTGCTGCCTTAAGGACACTTATCGCCTACCCTAATTAAATCCCACCACCTTCTGCGAAATCTTATAAGCCGCAATCGAAATCTTCCTTCCCCCACGTCCCGGCAGATTCATAGTATTCCCCATAATTCCTGCCCGCAGATGATGGAAAAGCCGAATATCCTGCTGCTTAATATATCTCCAAAGTTCCCGCTTCTTCGCTAAATTCTCCTCTGTCCCGGAACGAATCAGCATCACCGTGGAAATAACCGTAATAATCTCCAGATAATTAAACATATATTTCCGCAGCTTCCGATTGGAAATCTTCCACAAATCGTAAACATCCACCATCAGTTTATTCACCTTAATCTGCTGGTCAATCCTTCCAATCATCACCTTCTCATTCACAGACTGGTCTTCCCTGCCGATATAATACCGGTAAAAATCCACATCCATATAATACATATTCTTCACAAAAGGCAGCGGCTGATAGACAAAAATATTATCCACATAAAACGTATGCTGCGGCAATTCCAGACCGCAGTCCTTAAGAAGCTGTGTACGGTAAATAACAGAATGCATCAAAATATACTGACCCTTTCTGAAGTGTCTCGTATCCTCCCAGCCAAACACCTGATTCTGCGGCAGCACAGAAGCATAACGCATGACTTTTTTATGCTTTGCCCCTTCTTTTTCATATACAAAATTGCTGATCATCATATCCAGCATCTTACTGCCCCCGGCTAACTCCTTTAGCTTCGCAAGAATTGCCTGATAGCTTTCTAAATCTACCCAGTCATCACTGTCTACCACTTTAAAGAACAGTCCGGAAGCATTCAAAATGCCTGTATTCACCGCTGCTCCATGTCCGCCGTTTTCCTGATGAATGGCACGGACAATGCCGGGATATTTCTTCTCATAAGCGTCGGCAATCTCCGGTGTCATATCCTTCGAGCCGTCATCAATGATAAGTATCTCCACATCTTCTCCGCCGGGAAGTAATGATTTGATACAGTTCTCCATATAATCTTCTGAATTATAGCATGGAATTGCTACGGACAATAATTTCATCTGTTATCTCCTTATCTTATCTGCTAACTGCAACGCCTTTTTCACAATGGCATCAATGTTATAGTATTTGTACTCTGCAAGCCTTCCTAACAGGTAAACATTCTTTAACGGCTGAATTTTATCTGCATATTTCTGGTAAAGTGCCTGGTTTTCTTCATTTAAAATTGCATAATAAGGAATCTCTCCCTCTGCTCCCGTATAGGCAAATGCGTATTCCTTAACAATGGTGGTGCCTTCCGTACGCTCCTGTCCTGTTAAATATTTGAACTCTGTAATTCTTGTAAACTCCTCACTGACGGTATAATTGACAACGCTTCTTCCCTGAAAGCTCTCCTGATTCAGATGCTCAAACTTAAAATCCAAAGAGCGGTACGGCAAACGTCCGTATTCACAGTCAAAAAGCTCATCCAACGCCCCTGTATATATAATCTCACCGGTAAATTCTCTTCCCTCAAAAAGTACCTTATCCTCTGAAAAAGTAAGACAATCTTTGCAATCCACAGAGGTCTTTACGGTGATATTCGGATGATCTAACATCTTCTCAAACATTGCAGTATAGCCATCCTTTGGCATTCCCTGATATTTATCCTGAAAATACCGGTTGTCATAAGAAATTAATACCGGAACTCTTGCTGTGACCTCCGGGCTGATCTCTTCCGGTGTCTGTCCCCACTGCTTCATGGTATACTGTAAAAATATATTCTCATATACATAATCCGCAATCGCTTTTATCTCAGGATCAGGATTCTCCCGAAGCTTCATAATCGGGACACGGCTGCCTTCTCCGTATTCACTGATTAAAATCTGTTCTAATTTATCTGCTTTTTTCGGCTCATATACTTTATGTAATGTATTCAAATTAAACGGGACCGGGATCAACTCGCCATGTACATTCGCCACAACTTCATGTCCAAAGAGATACCAGTCCGTAAATTCTGATAAAAACTCATACACATCTTCCTCATTGGTATGAAAAATATGAGGACCATATTCATGAATCCAAACTCCATATTCGTCAGGTCTGTCATAACAATTTCCCCCAATATGGGAACGCTTTTCTAAAACAAGTACTCTTCTATTTCCATCCTCAGCAAGCTTACGTGCCATCGTGCTTCCTGCTGCACCGGAGCCTATTACTATGCTATCATACATCTCTTATCCTCCAGAATAAATCAACCTCTGCAACCTTTTTTATGTCTTCACAGTTACCAAAATCTTTTTACATTATACACGTTTTTAAGACCAGACGCAATAAATTCAAAACTGACCTGCCGCGTTCATAAATTGTTTACAATTTCATCATAGACTACTCATATTATGTAAATATCAATGTCACAAATCGTAATTATACTGAATATATAAATTAAGAACAACAAAAGACAGTTTCAAATGATGCTATATCATTTTTCCCAATATTTTTCATACCTTGCACCAGGCAAGGTTCCTCCCAGTAAATAGTGAGTTGCTTCACTTTTAATAAAATCTT
The DNA here is from genome assembly GCA_964462405.1 of uncultured Eubacterium sp. GTDB lineage: Bacteria > Bacillota > Clostridia > Lachnospirales > Lachnospiraceae > Roseburia_B. The sequence goes on along the minus strand of CAYWXJ010000021.1, from coordinate 17,022 downwards.
TTTCATATGAAAAGCCGGTGAATTTTCACCGGCTCCCTCTTTTTTATACGCACTTTTATTCAAACCGTTCTTTTCCCAGACGAATATTCAGATATTCCGTATAGGCTGCAAAAGCAGACGGCATAGGATAGTTCTCTTTAAAATCTGCCGCTTCCGCAAAAAGCAGCTTCGATTCCCCTTCGAAAAGCTCCTCTACCCGAATCAGGTATCCTTTCATGTGCCATTCCACATGGGAAAAGATATGCTTAGCCTCTGCTAATTTTTCCACCCGAAGTGGGGTTAAATCTAACTCTTTTACATAGGAAATGATTTCCTTTTCGTTCATATATCCGATTTCATTCGGAAATTCATACATCCCGGCTAAAAGTCCGCTTTTCTTACGCTTACGGAGTGCTACTTTTTCCCCATCCCGAATCAGCAGTACAGTGCGCTCTTCAATCCTGCGCTTTGCTGCCTTGCTCTTTACCGGAAGCTCTGCGATTCTGCCGTCCCTTTTGGCAATACAAAGCCGGTTCCATGGACATTCCCTGCACTTTGGCTCGCCATTGGGCACACAGACTGTTGCCCCTAATTCCATCAATGCCTGATTAAACGCACCTGCCTGTCCTTCCGGAATGATCTTTAATAACTGTTCTTCCATATTGGTACGAATGGACTGCTTCATAATATCTCTGTCATCGCCTGCTGCTCTTGAAATGACCCGAAGCACGTTGCCGTCAACTGCCGGAACCGGATTCCCATATGCAATAGAAGCTACCGCTCCTGCAGTATAATGTCCGATTCCTTTCAGTCTTAACAAATCCTCATAGGAGGATGGAATTTTACCGCCGTATTCCTCCATTACCTGTCTTGCGGCAATCTGCATATTCCGGACACGGTTATAATACCCAAGTCCTTCCCAAAGCTTTAAAAGCTGTTCTTCCTCACATTCCGCCAATGCTCTTACATCCGGAAGCACATCCACAAATCTTTCAAAATAAGGCTTTACCGCTTCTACTCTGGTCTGCTGCAGCATAATCTCCGATACCCACACCCGGTAAGGCGCAGGCTCTTCCCGCCATGGCAGTACTCTTGCATGTCCCGCAAACCAGTCTAACAGAGGCTTTGTCAAAGCCCCTAATTCATATTCCTCTATTCTCATGCTAACTCCTGCGAAGTCTGTTCTAATCTCTGCACACTTTCCTGACAAACACAGCTATCTTCTCTAAACATTCTTTTATGATCTCTTTGGAATATGCATAAGAGCACCGGATATAACCGTCTCCGCAGGCTCCGAATGCATCCCCCGGAATGACCGCTACCCTCTGGTCTTCTAAAAGCCTTCTGCAAAATTCCTGGCTGCTCATACCGGTCTTTGCAATGGAAGGAAATACATAAAAAGCTCCTTCCGGCACTACCACATCAAGCCCCATATCCAAAAAACCTTTTACCATAATCTGACGTCTTTCGTCATACTCTTTCCGCATAAGGGCGATCTCTTCATCTCTGACCTCAGAAGTCAATGCCTCTAATGCCGCATACTGGCTGGTCGTTCCCGCGGACATGGTGGTAAATTGGTGAATCTTATTCATATGAAAGATAACATCCTTTGGCCCTGCAGCAATTCCAAGCCGCCAGCCTGTCATTGCAAATGCCTTGGAAAATCCATTTAATACTAAGGTTCTTTCATACATACCCGGCAGGGAAGCAATCGATACATGCTTCTTTCCATAGGTCAGTTCCGCATATATCTCATCACTGATGACAAAAATGTCATACTTCTTTACTACTTCAGCAACCGCCTCTAAATCCTCTCGTTCCATAATGGCTCCGGTAGGATTGTTCGGAAACGATAACAGCAATACTTTTGTCTTTTCTGTTATCTTAGCTAAAAGCTCCTCTGCTGTCAGCCGGAAATAATTGGAAGCCTTTGTTTCAAGGCGTACAGGCACTGCACCGCACAAATCCACACAAGGCTCATAGGAAACATAGCAGGGTTCTGCAACTAAGACCTCATCTCCCGGATTTACCAATGTACGAAGCGCTAAGTCAATCCCTTCGCTTGCTCCCATGGTAATCAAAATCTCATCTGCCCTGTCATAATGCAGATCAAATTTTTCCAAATACTTCGCTGCGGCTTCCCGAAGCTCTACCGTTCCGCGGTTATCGGTATATTTTGTTTCTGCCCGGCGGATGGAAGCGATAGCAGCCTCTCTTACATGCCCGGGCGTCACAAAGTCCGGTTCCCCTACTCCAAGAGATAATGCTCCATCTAGAGTATTTGCTACGTCAAAAAAGTCTTTAATACCGGAATCCGGCATTTCCTTTACTATTTCAGATATGTAAGACCTGCTCATGATGCTCCCCTATTTGTTAATATAAACCTTAACGGAAACCGCTGCCGATTCTACCGGAATACCGCCGCTGTTCTTCTGTACGGCAGTTACCTTGTAATAGCAGGTAGTTCCCACCGTCTGTTTCTGATGTATATAAGATATATTTTTACTGGATATTTCTGCTATCTTCTGATATTCCGTCTCCGGTGACACCTTATAATAAATCACATAAGACTGTGCATTTTTAGCTGCATTCCAGGCTAACTGTACATTTCCTGCTGCCGTATTTACCGCTGTCAGATTAGAAACTTTTCCCTGGCTTATTCCATAGCTGACCGGAATGCTGTTTGCTCCCGTAAGCTTCAGCGTCTGATTTACCGCCTGTACATAGTATCTGTAAGAAGCGCCCACGCTTAATCCCTTATCCGTAACGGAAGTCTTCTTGGTTTCTCCTACAAGAAGCATAGTCCGTCCGTTTGAACGGTAGACACGATAGCGTTCTGCTCCCACAACACTCTTCCAGCTTATTTTCACCTTAGAGCCGGATTTTACCGCTTTCACATTTCCGACGGTTCCCAACTGTGGTGTTATCTCAATGGTCTCTCCCTTCTTTATGGTACTTCCTGCATATGCGCTGATGCGGTATTTTACTGCTTTAGCCCCCGGTATTACCTGATTGGAAACGGTATAAGAAGTGGTACTTCCTTTCTTTACCTTTGCAACGCGGGTATATTTTTTTGTCACAGAATTATAGACTTCAATATAATAACCGCCCGCATTATAAACTCTGTTCCAGCAAAGCGTATCCTTCTGTATCAGTATATTTTTTGTCTTATCCATCTTATAAGAGGTTTTCTTTATCTTAAGGCCTGATGGTGCTGTAAATCCCATCTTACAGGTTACTTCCGCACTTGAAAAATAAGTCTTTCCAGTGTCGGTTATACGGTATGCCTTAATCATAAATGAATAGGTTCCGCTTTTTTTCACCTTACGGGTCAGAGTAAGCGCATCGGTCGTCTTCCAAAGTACATAGGAATCTCCCTGCGTACCGGATTTGTAATAAATCTCATATCCCTCCGCATTCGCTGCAGATGTCCATGTTACTTTCACCTTATCCGCCGATATGGCTTCCGCCTTTGCTTCTATGCCGCCTATCGTATTCTTTACCTTTGCGGCATTTGAAAATTTTCCTACGTTCTTCTCACCTGAAGCCACCTCATAATAATATGCTTTTACTTTATAATAGTAAGTCTGTCCAAATTCTACATCTGTATCAATATATTCATCTTCGGTCACGGAAGCTAACTTCTGATAACCTCCTTTTTGGCACTTACGATAAATATCATAACCAGACACATATTCCCTGCTGGCACTCATAGTCAACTGTATCTGCCCGGTTGTATTCAGCTTCGCTTTTACAGTTGCTTTGGGTACGGAAACCGATACTTGACTCCCTGCAGATAACGCTGTAAATAGGTCCTGAGCTATATACTGATCCCGGACAATTTTACGGCGGATTTTGTAGTAGTAAGTTCCAATGCCCGTAGTTTCATCGATATAGGTATATGTTCCGTCTTTCTCCGGCTTCACCGTCGCAAGCCAGCCATACGCACTCTTTTTATTCTTCGATGCACGATAGATCTCATAAACGGCCTGCCCCTGCGCCTCCCATTTTATTTTGGCTGCGGGTTTGGAAAATCCGGTAAGGCTGCCGGAAGCATCCTTCTCCGCCACACTTGTTACAGAAACCTTCGGAACCTCTGGCACCTCAAAATATCCGACAGAAACATCTTCATCTGTCACTTCGCCCTCTTCATTTCGGAAATTAAACGGCACAATAGAAACCGCATAGGTTGCACCGGGCTGCAATTCACAGTTATAGACGTAACTTTGTTCTCTGTATTTCTCTACAAGCACTTCATCGTTCAAATAAATATCAACATATTCTGTGTAGGTATCTCCCCATTTCATCTGAATCTGCTTTAAGGTTTCATTATACAAAATCTCCACACTGTCTAATCTTGCTATATAATCATCCACTTCCAGCAAAAAACTGTTCTCCGTTCCTGCTTCATCAATCTCATTATAAGGAACGACTCTGTATGTATGCTTGCTCAGCGGCTCTAACTTTATCTCAATCAGCAGTCTTCCGCCTGTCACTTTTGATGCGAGCAGCACATTGTCCTGATATACATCCGCAGATGCAATATTCGATCCCGTCCAGTCAATTATCAATACTTCTTTTTCCAAATTATAATCCGCATCTACATCATCTACCACTGCCTTCTTATAAGGTACTGTAAAGGAAACAGCCGCGGCTGCTCCTGCTGTTCCGTCAGCATTATAAGGTTCTACTGTAAAATCATAAGTCGTTCCCTCTTCCAGTTCGTCATAATCATATGTCGTTCCGGTATATTCCTCCTCTACGACCTTTCCATCTACATAAATTCTGACAAAAACACAGTTACTCCTATCATAGCTTAGGGTAACAACATCTTTACTCTCCTGATATACCGCCTCTAAATTTGTTACCGATGCAGCTGCACTCTCCTCGGAATCGTCGTTCTCTTCAAATACAGTCTCTTCCATCTCTTCAAAGACTGCGGCTGCCGCTGCATATGCGGTATTCATCTGACCCATAGAAGCTACCATCACAACTGCCAAAAACAGTGATAATCCTCTTTTATATCCCATTTTCATTCCTCCGCTCATAGTTTATGAAAATAATACTACTTTTTGTCTGTTAATTCCAGTATACCAATATATTTTTTTTTTGCAAATTATTGTTAAATTATTGTCAAAGTACTGAAACAGGTGTATAATTGCTGTGATATGTAAAAACAGACAGATGAACGGTAAATCATCTGCGATTTCAAAATAGGAGGTTTTTCCAATGAATAACTTAGTATTAGAAGTTGCTGACCAGATTGCAGTATTGAAAATCAGCAGACCGGCTGCATTAAATGCATTAAATTCCGAAACATTAGACGAATTAAACGAAGTTTTAACTGAAATCGAAGGAAGAGACGACATCAAGGTTGTTATCTTAACCGGCGGTCCGGATAAGAAAGGCAATGAATTCAAATCTTTCGTTGCCGGTGCTGATATATCTGAAATGGTAAACTTCACGGCTGCCGAAGCAAGAGCATTTGGTATGAAAGCTTCTGTTCCATTCTTCAAATTAATGAATATGCGGCAGGTTACTATCGCTGCTGTAAACGGATTTGCTCTTGGCGGCGGATGTGAAATTGCTATGGCATGTGACATCCGTATTGCTTCTGAAAATGCATCTTTTGCCCAGCCTGAATGCGGACTTGGTATCATTCCGGGATTCGGCGGAACACAGAGACTTGCCCGCCTTGTTGGTATGGGACGTGCAAAGGAATTAATCTTTACCTGTGACAACATTGATGCAGCAGAGGCTTACCGTATCGGTCTTGTAAATAAAGTAGTTCCTACAGAGGAATTAATGGAAACAGCTACTAAGATGGCTAAGAAGATCATCTCTAAAGGAAGCTATGCTGTTTCTATCGCAAAGGCTGCGATTAACAATGGATATGATATGGATATTAAGAATGCAGTTGAGATGGAGGCTAACTTATTCGGTATTATATGTTCTACACATGATAAGACAGAAGGAATGACTGCTTTCCTTGAGAAGAGAGCTGCTGATTTGACAGATTTCTAAATCTTAGAAGCTGGTACATAGTTTAATATGGAAGTAATTGGGAAGATGCTGCGGAGGCGGCATCTTCTTTTTTTGCTGTGGTGCGTTACCGTAACATCACTTACGTTCCGGCCCCTCTTGACTTCCCCACCCGTTTCCGCTACGATAGAAACCATCAAAACCACATTACCAAAGGAGATGTCTATTATGAATAAAAAAATCGGTTTTATCGGCAGCGGCAATATGGGAAGTGCTATGATCGGCGGTATTTTAAGCTCCGGTATAAGTAAGGCGGAGCAAATTATAGCCAGTGCACATACACAGTCGACTTTGGACCGTCTGTCTGCATCCTATGGTATACAGACAACTTTAGATAATGTAGCTGTTGTCAAAGATACCGATATTATCTTTCTTGCTGTAAAACCTTATATGTATGAAGATGTGATTGAAGAGATTCGTGATTTTGTAGATGAAGAAAAGCTGATTGTAGCGATTGCCGCAGGTGTCAGCCATTCGAAACTGGATAACTTTTTTGGAAAACCTGTCAAAATTGTAAGAGCCATGCCAAACACTCCTGCCATGGTCTTAGAGGCAATGTCTGCTCTGACACCGAATGAGCAGGTGTCCATGGAAGAACTGCAGACAGTCATTACAATCTTTGAGAGCTTCGGGAAAGCCGAGGTCGTACCGGAATCCCTGATGGATACGGTCGTTGGCGTCAGCGGTTCTTCTCCTGCTTATGTCTATATGTTCATCGAAGCAATGGCAGACGCGGCTGTGGCTGACGGAATGCCGCGCTCACAGGCATATAAGTTTGCAGCGCAGTCTGTATACGGTGCTGCAAAGATGGTCTTAGAAACTGGCAAACATCCGGGAGAATTAAAGGATGCTGTCTGCTCTCCGGGCGGTACTACGATTGCGGCCGTAGCTGAATTAGAAGAAAAAGGAATGCGTAATGCCGTTATCTCTGCACAGAGATGCTGCGTTGCAAAATCAAAGGATATGGGAAAATAAATGACAGGTGCATCCTTAGATCTTCCTGACTTCGAAAGCACTTCAACCACAAAATCCGGTGCTCCCATTGTGCCATCTCCATAGCGATGATCTGATGGATCGTGGATGGCGCTGCCATATCATAGAAGATGCCGTCAAGCAGCTCTATGCGCCGTTCATCCGGCAGTGCATAATAATCCTATAATGTATGAGGACCTATCTTATTATCATTATAGACGATTACTGTCTCTCCTAACAGCTCCGGCTGTCTGTATTCCCCATTCTCCGGTCTTAAGACCTCTTCTAATGCCCGCAGGGTGTCATAACGGGGAGACTTAGTCTCACCGTTAAAAATCTTCTGTATCGTTCCTACCGGGACACCGGATAATTCTGAAAGCTTTGCAAAAGAATATCCTTTTTGCTGTTTATAATACTGCATACCGGATAAATTCATAAAACCCCTCCTGTTCTGCTGTTCCTCTAAAAAACAAAAACGGTTGAAATTCGGTTCCTGTAATCAGGGTAAACCGTTTTTCAACCGTTGTTAACTCCTATTTTACATATTTTTCGGATTCACAGTTTTACTATTTCTCCATTTTCCAGAAAAATGCACTGTAAGCAGGCAAATCACTTCCGCCGCCGAAGTCATGGGCTTCTCCGGTAATCAAATCTACTGCTGTTCCGCAGCCTGCATTAAAATCAGCATGGTAATTCTCGCCGTCTGCATTGATTGCCACAAGAACGCGTTCATGCTCACTCTTCCGCTCAAAAATACACTGCTTATTCGTCAGCACTACGGAACGGAACTCTCCATAATTCAATGCTTCGGAATGTTTCTTTGCTTCCGCTAATTTAGAAATCCATGCAGAAAGTGCGTTTTCCTCCGGAGCATCAAAGCAGGCACGAAGTGCCGGGTCACCCTCTTCTTTTTTTGCCTTTGCTCCCCATTCACTTCCATAGTATACGCAAGGAATACCCGGCATACCAAATTCCAATGCATAAATTAACGGTAAATGCTTTTCATTCGTAAGGTTCGACGCAATTCTTGTCACATCATGGTTATCTACGAAGCTAAGCATATGCTTTCCGCGGTAAAGGGTCCAGTTCTCCGGTCCGAACTGCCGGAGCAGGGAATGATTAATTTCAAACATATTCATGGAATTAAAGCTGGAATAAAGTCCCTTGTAGCACTCATAGTTCGTGACAGAGTGCAGCATCTCCGGATTCATCCACTGATTATAATCTCCATGTAAGGTCTCTCCTAATAAAAAGAAATCTTCTTTTAAGCTGTCCGTATAACGCCGCAGGGATTTTAAGAAATCCGGTGTCAGGCAATAGGCAACATCCAGACGAAGTCCGTCAATATCAAATTCTTCTACCCAGCCCTTAATTGCAGAGAAAATATGGTCTACTACAGCCGGATTATAAAGATTTAACTTCACAAGGTCATAATTGCCTTCCCAGCCTTCATACCAAAGTCCGTCATTGTAATTAGAATTACCGTTAAAATCAACATGGAACCAATCCTTATACTGAGAGCCTTCCCGATTTTTCAATACATCCTCGAATGCAAAAAATCCTCTTCCCACATGATTGAATACTCCATCTAAAACAACTTTTATGCCTGCCTCATGCAGTGCATCACAGACTTCTTTAAAATCTTCATTCGTACCCAGACGGCAATCTATTTTTGTATAATCCCTTGTGTTATATCCATGGGTATCGGACTCAAATACCGGTGAAAAATAAATAGCGTTGATACCTAATTCCTTTATATGCAAAATCCAGTCCTTCACCTTTAATATCCTGTGTTCTAATACACCATCATTTTCAAAAGGCGCTCCGCAGAATCCCAGCGGATAAATCTGATAAAATACACTTTCATATGCCCACATAATGTCATCTCCTCTTATCTGTTTAAATAAACTGATTTAATTTTTCATCATATAGATAATCAATGCCTGCTAACTTCCCGGAAATCTCATCCATCGAAAGATTTAACGACAGACAAAGCTCCTCTAAGGAATCATAATGATCCCTTAGCTGGGTATTCACATAGCTTAACAGCATGACCGGATCTTTTGGTAAATGATATTCCATTCTACACTTTTCTTTCTACGCCGTATTTAGCTTCTAAATTTTTTATGGTATCCATATAGACCTGCTGCTTCTTCTGCTGCAAAAGCTTATCTGCCAGCTCATCTTTTACAGCTTCAAATTCCATGACCTGTTTTTCCTTTTTATCATCTACGATAATCAGATGATACCCAAACTGTGTCTTTACAGGTCCAATCAGCTCTCCTACGCTTCCTTCAAACGCTGCTTTTTCAAATTCAGGCACCATCTGTCCCTTGCCAAAATAGCCTAAATCGCCGCCTTTGTCCTTAGAAGGACAGGTGGAATATTCCTTTGCTGCGTCTTCAAAGGACTTTCCTTCTGCAATTTCTTCTGCAATTTTTTTAGCGTCCTCTTCGCCATCCACTAAGATGTGTTTTGCCTTTACCTGCTCACCGGAAGTAAACTGTCCGGCATTTGCATCATAATATGCTTTTACCTCCCCGTCCTCTAAAACAACCTTATCAATTATGCTGGTTGCCGCCATATGGCTTGCCAATTCATTTTCCATCTTTGCAAGGGTTTCCTGATACGCCTTGCTTTCTTTGATTTTTTCCTCCTCTGCCATTTTAGCAAACAGATGGAAGCCAATCAACTGCTCTAATACTTCATTCTTTGCCTGGGGGCTGGAAAGATAGATCTGCTGCTCTTGCGGATAATTCGCAATCAGATCATTCAATTCCTTTTCCGTAATTTCGTGTCCTGCCGACACTGCTAAAATTTTTTCACTCATTGGTAAACTCCTTTATCATTTTTTAACAGGTAATTATACCTGATGAATACGACCGTATAAATAGGTTGCAAAATACAGGATAGACGCAAAAATTACAATCATCGGCCCCGTTGCAACGTTGGTGTAATAGGACACGAACAGTCCTGCCACACCGGAAAACAGAGAGAACAGTACTGAAAAGAAATGATATTCTCTCATATTCTCAGAAAGATTTCTGCTTGCTGCCGCAGGCAGAATCAATAAGGCATTGATAATTAAAATTCCTACCCATTTGATAGACAGCATCACAATAACCGCAATCAATACCGCAAACAGATTTTCCATCAAACGCACCGGAATCCGTCTGCTCCCTGCTAACGTCCTGTGTATGCTTGCTGCATGAAGATAGTTAAAACAAAAGCAAAAGAACAACAGCGTTATTACAAATATTGCCAGCAGAGAAATGATTTCCTGCGGTGTAATGCTTAATATATCTCCAACTAAAAGACTGGAATATTTACTGAAATTCCCGCCCTTTGATAAAATGGCAAGTCCGACCGCCACACTGCAGGAGGAAAATACAGATATAATCGTATCTGTGGAGATTCCGCTTCTGCTGCTGATATAATTCAGCAAAAGGGCAAATACAATACCGAATACAAGCATAGTAAGATTCGTATTCGTAACGCCAAGCACGACGCCGACCGCAATTCCGGTCAAAGCGGAATGTCCCAATGCATCTGAAAAAAATGCCATTTTCCGGTTAACAATCATAGTCCCTAATATTCCAAACAGCGGAGTGATAATCAATATGGCAAGAAATGCATTCCTCATAAATCCATATTCTAATCCCATGAGCCGCTCCTTTCCATACCTGTCATTTTCTCCTGCAAACGTCCGCTTTTTTTCCGCTGTACATATCCCGGAAGCTCTTCCGCACCAAATATCTGCTGAAATTCCTCACTGGAAAACACTTCCTTCGGACTTCCTTCCTTCAAAATCGTCTTATCTAAAAGAATGACTTTATCTGCATATTTTGCCACATAATCAAGGTCATGGGAAATCAGAATTATCGACAAATCAAAATTCTCTTTTAAATATGCCATGGTACGGTAAAACAATTCCATACCATTCTGGTCTACGCCGGATACCGGTTCATCTAACAGCAAAAGATTCGGCTCGTCCATAATTGCCATGGCAAGCAGCACTCGCTGTAACTGCCCTCCGGAAAGTTTGCAGACCTGCTTATCAATCAAATCCTCCACTTCAAATACCTGAAGCGCCTTTTTGATCTCTGCTTCAATTTTCTTACTCTTTTTCAGAAATACCGGAAACCGGTACTGATAGCTGGCAATCAAATCATAAACACTGACCGGGGTATTTTTCTCAATGTTAATGCTCTGGGGAACGTAACCGATCTTTAATTTCTGGATTCTGCCATTTTCCCTGTCCTTAAATTCAATTTCACCCTCATGAGGAATATCATCCAGCATAGCACGGATTAACGTTGATTTTCCGGCTCCGTTCTTGCCGATAATCGCATTGATGCTCCCACAATGGATATGCAGGTTTATATCCTCTAAGATGACCTGCTCTCCAAAACGCACACCTAAATGATTGACCTTAATACAATGAAGTCCACATGGCTGAATAATTTTTCTCATATTAATTCACTCCAAACGCTGCTTTCAGGATATTGATGTTCTCCTGCATTCCATTGATATAACTGTCCAAACTGTAATCTCCCCGCACTAACGAATCTAAATAATAAACCTCTACGTCCGCCTCTTTCCGCACAGTTTCCGAAAGCTCACTTCCATAAAGCTCTTCTGCAAATATCATGCTTATCCCATTTTCCCTTACTGCACGTAAGACATCTGCCACTTCTCCGGCACTGACCTGCCGTTCCTCATCTAAATTTAAGGTATAGCAGATTTCCAGTCCATAATCCTCTGCTACATATTCATACGCTTCATGGAATGAGATTATCTTTGTACCCGCCGCAGCCTCATAGATCTCTTCCTGCTGTGCCTGCAGCTTTGCAAGCTTAGCATCATAAGCTGCTGCATTCTCACGAAATATATCTGCATATTCCAAAAAGGCTTCGCACAGGGCATCTGTTATCACTTCTACCTGCCCGCGGTAATGTTCTACGCTCATCCACGCATGGGCATTTTCATGTGTATGGGTATGCGTATCGCTGTCTTCTTCTGCATGGGTATGCGTATGGACATCGGCATTTTCTTCTGTATGGATATGAGCTTCCGCATCCTCATGGGCATCTGCATCTTCTGCTGCCTGCGTTTCCATGGTTTCTACGATATTAAGATTGGGATATTGTTTGAGCACATCTGTAAGAAAGGCTTCCATTCCGCCGCCATTTACCACAAACACATCCGCACCGGACAATAATTTCATATCCTCCGGTGTCAGTTGAAAGTCGTGCAGACAGCCCGTCTGCGGCTCACTGAGGTTTTTAACTTCAACTCTTTTACAATCTCCCACAACATTCGCTGCGGCAATGTACACAGGATAAAAAGAAGTCACCACCGTCAGCCGGTCATCCTCTTCTTTTGTCTGACTCTTTACATAAATACTTGTTAAGAAATACGCACATACCGCTATGGTAAACAGCAGCACCGCCGTAAAACGGTATTTATTCTTCATTTATAATATCCTCTTTATTTTCAGGCTCTAAGATCAATGCATCCATGTATTCCCAGATTTCATCCCTGCCCTGCTTTGTTTCTGCAGAGAACGGGAAAATCTTTGTACCCGGTTTGACATTTAATCCCTCCCGGATCGCTTTGACATTTTTCTGTATCTGGCTTCTTTTGATTTTATCTAACTTGGTTGCAATAATAATTGGTTCAAAGCCCTGATACACCATCCAGTCGTACATGATCTTATCATTTGCAGACGGGTCATGACGAATATCAATCAGCAAAAACACAGCCTTGAGCTGTTTGGAGGTGTGCAGATAATTTTCAATCATAACACCCCATTTCTGTTTTTCCGCTTCAGATACCTTTGCATATCCGTATCCCGGAAGGTCTACGAAATACATGACCTGATTAATATTATAAAAATTAATGGTCTGGGTCTTTCCTGGCTGTGCAGAGGTTCTTGCTAAAGATTTCCGGTTCATCAGCGCGTTAATCAGAGAGGATTTTCCTACGTTGGATTTCCCGGCAAAAGCAACCTCCGGCAAGGTATTCTCCGGCAGAGTACTTGTGACTCCGCATACCGTTTCAAGCTCCACATTTTTAATTACCATAAATCTGTACTCCTTTATACGAATGCTGTTTTCAGCACATCTTGCATAGTTTCCACATATACGATTTTAAGTCCTTTTTTGATCTCTTCTGTTATCTCATCCATGTCTTTTTCGTTCTTTTTCGGAACACAAATGGTCTTAATTCCTGCATTTTTTGCGGCTAAGGTCTTCTCCTTTAAGCCTCCGATCGGAAGGACTCTTCCCCGCAGGGTAATCTCGCCTGTCATTGCCACGTCAGCTCTTACCTTTCGTCCGGTAATGGCAGATAACATCGCGGTCGCCATGGTAATACCGGCTGAGGGACCGTCTTTAGGGACAGCTCCTTCCGGAATATGGATATGAATGTCATTTTCCTTAAAAAATTCCTTTGAAATATGAAACTCTTCACTGACGGAACGGATATAGCTGATGCCTGCCTGTGCAGATTCCTTCATCACATCTCCAATCTGACCGGTGAGCCGGAATTCACCCTTGCCCGGCATAACATTGACTTCAATCTCTAACGTATCACCGCCTACGCTTGTCCATGCCAGACCTCTTACGATACCTACTTCATCCGTTTTGCCTGCCATATCAAAGGTATATTTTTCTTTCCCTAAGAACTGCTGAATATTCTTTTTCGTAACAGCAACCTTTTTCTTGTTGCCCTCGTAAATTTCCCGTGCTGCCTTTCTGCAGATTTCACCTAATTTGCGCTCTAAGCTTCGTACACCTGCTTCTCTGGTATAACCACGGATCACCATGGCAAGCGCTTCTTCGCTGATGGTAAGCTGATCCTTCTTCAGACCGTTTTTCTTTATCTGCTTGCGTACTAAATGTTCTTTGGCAATGTGCATTTTTTCATTTTCCGTATAACTGCTGACTTCAATCAGCTCCATACGGTCAAGCAGCGGTCTTGGAATATCCTGTACGGAATTTGCGGTTGCAATAAAGAGAACCTCCGATAAATCAATCGGGATTTCTACATAATGATCCCGGAATTTACTATTCTGTTCTGCGTCTAAAACTTCCAGCAGCGCGGAGGATGTATCCCCTTTATAGTCACTGCTGACTTTATCAATCTCATCTAAGAGCATCAATGGATTTTTTACCCCTGCCATACGAAGTCCCGATGCAATTCGTCCCGGCATAGCTCCCACATAGGTTCTTCTGTGTCCACGGATCTCTGCTTCATCCCGGACACCTCCAAGACAGATGCGCACGTACTCTTTATCCAACGCCCTGGCTACAGACCTTGCAATACTGGTCTTTCCTGTTCCCGGCGGTCCTACCAGACAGATAATCGGACTTTCCCCTTTATTCGTCAGGTTGCGGACAGCAAGAAATTCCAGCATACGTTCTTTTACCTTTTCCAGGCCATAATGGTCATCATCTAAAACCTTTGCCGCATTTTTCAAATCCTTATTATCCTTAGACGCCTTATCCCACGGAAGCTCTAACAGGGTTTCAATATATCCTCTTACTACTGCACTTTCTGAAGAACTAGAGCTGATATTTTTGAACCGTTCAATTTCCTTGCGGATTTTTTCTTTTACTTCTTTTTTGGCTTTCAGCTTCTTTAAAGCCTGTAAAAACTGGTCTGCATCGGATTCCGTATTATCTTCTCCTAATTCCTCACGGATAACCTTCATCTGCTCCCGCAGCAGATATTCTTTCTGATTCCTGTCTACACGTTCCTTTACCTTTGCCTGAAACTCATTCTTAATGGAAATAATGTTGATTTCATGGAGAAGCAATTCGATAAGCACTTCATAACGCTCTTCTAACGTAACTGCTTCTAAGTATTTCTGTTTTTCCTCATAGTAGACCGGCATATTGTTCACAATTAAATCCATAAGCTTTTCTGCGTCTTTTGCCTCTGACACCTGATGTGCAAATTCTTTGCCAAGCTTTGGATTTAAAGCTGCATAACGCCCATAAGTTTCCTGAACGGCACGAAGCATTCCCTCCTTTGCCTCATCCGAATAATTCTCTTCGCTTTCTTCTATGCAGATAATCTCTGCTAACAGATAAGGCTTCTGTTCTATCAAACCGGAAAGCTCCGCCCGTCTTTCTCCTTCTACAAGAATGCGAACAATTCCATGCTGCATTTTGATTACCTGTTTGATTTTTGCAACAATGCCGATTCTATATAAATCCTCAATCTGCGGATCATCATCTTCTATATCTCTCTGCGTCACCAGAAACAGACTCTGGTCACCCATCATCGCCTCTTCTACCGCTTTTACAGACCTTTCCCTGCTGACATCAAAATGTGCCACCATGCCCGGCAGAATTGTCATTCCCCGTAACGCTACCGCCGGTATCGTAATAATAATGTCGTTCAAGTTTCTGTCCCCTTTCTAGTTTAGAAGAGCTGTCTACAGTAATCTAACCCCCATTACTGTGACAGCCCCCCGGCAAGCGGCTGCAAACCTGCAGCTTATGCACTTTTTGATTCTAACAATAATTCTTTTTCTTCTTCTATGGAATCAATAAATCCTTTTTCTTCCACTAATTTCTTATTAATTGTACACTCTGTAATGGACTCGTCGGATGGAATTTTATACATTAAATCCATCATTACATTTTCCATAATCGCACGTAAGCCTCTGGCTCCTGTCTGCCGTTCCACCGACTTCGCTGCTATTGCTTCTAACGCTTCCTTTTCAAAATGCAACGCAACACCATCTAACTCAAAGAGCTTCTTATACTGTTTTACCAGGGAATTCTTCGGCTCTGTCAAAATGCGGATAAGCGCTTTCTGATCTAAGGAATCCAATGATACAGTTACCGGTACACGGCCGATAAATTCCGGTATCAGTCCAAATTTAATAAAATCCTGCGGCATCGCATGTTTAAATGCTTCTCCCACATTAATCTCTTTCTTGTCTTTTACAGTTGCGTTAAATCCAATGGACTTTGAATCCATACGTGTTTCGATAATCTTCTCAAGACCGTCAAAGGCACCTCCGCAGATAAAGAGAATATTCGTGGTATCAATCTGATACATCTCCTGCTGGGGATGCTTTCTCCCACCCTGAGGCGGAACAGATGCCACCGTACCCTCTAAAATCTTAAGCAATGCCTGCTGTACGCCTTCACCGGAAACATCCCTGGTAATGGATACGTTCTCAGACTTCTTTGTAATCTTATCAATTTCATCTATATAAATGATTCCATGCTGCGCTCGCTCAATATCATAATCTGCTGCCTGAATAATCTTCAAAAGTATATTCTCTACATCTTCTCCTACATATCCTGCTTCTGTAAGAGTAGTGGCGTCTGCGATTGCAAATGGCACATTCAAAATACGTGCCAATGTCTGAGCCAGATAAGTCTTACCGGAGCCGGTAGGCCCTAACATTAAGATATTACTCTTCTGCAGCTCCACATCAAGATCTGTACCTGCCAAAATTCTCTTATAATGGTTATAAACGGCTACGGATAATACTTTCTTCGCATTGTCCTGTCCGATTACATATTCATCCAGAAAAGATTTCAGTTCCTCTGGCTTTAAAAGATTGATTTCCTGTTCTTCAACCTCTCTGCCTTCCTCTTCCTCCATCTCTTCTTCAATAATCTCTACGCAAATATCCACGCACTCATCACAGATAAACGCTCCGCCTGGTCCTGCAATCAGCTTTCTGACCTGTGCCTGGGATTTTCCGCAGAAGGAGCAGCGAACTCTTTCTTCGCCTCCAATGATATTTCTTCCTGCCATAATTTCACTCCATAGATTTTCTGATTATTTCTCCCGATTTGTAATTACAAGATCGATCAATCCATAGTCTTTTGCTTCCTGTGCAGAAAGATAATGATCTCTTTCTGTATCAGCAGCAATCGTTTCATATGATTTTCCTGTATTCTCTGCAAGAATCTCATTTAACCGTCTTTTGGTCTTTAAAATATTCTCTGCTGCAATTTCAATCTCTGTTGCCTGACCCTTTGCACCGCCGGAAGG
>CAYWXJ010000020.1:0-23780 GCA_964462405.1 uncultured Eubacterium sp. | reverse complement strand
CTTTACCTTCTTATGTGAAAACAGTGTAGGGTTAAAATCCAAGCCCATTCCCCTCTCCTTTGCAAACGCTACCCACTTTGCAAAATGCTTCGGCTCTAAAGCATCACGGTCTGCAAATTCTCCTTCCTCAAAGATGGCATAGCTTGCATGAAGATTGACTTTATGGGTTCCCGGAACAAGGCTTAATACTTTGTCAATATCTGCCATTAATTCCTCCGGCGTCCTCGCCTTTCCCGGATAATTACCTGTAGTCTGGATACCCCCCGTCAATGGCCCGTCCTGGTCAAAACCAGTAACATCATCTCCCTGCCAGCAATGCATGGAAATCGGAATCCCCTTCAATACCTCCAATGCCTGCTCAGCATCCACGCCTATACCTGCATACAATGCTTTTGCAGATTCAAATCTTTCTCTCGTTGTCATTTCTTTCTTCTCCTTCCTTTTATGTATATCTTATAAATAAGTTTTTATTTCAAACGAATTAAAAATACTGCTTCTTGCTTCTTCGACTGAAGAAAATTCTCCCGCCTTTAGCATCTGGACTGTCAGATTGCCGATTGCGGTTGCTTCTGTCGGTCCGGCATATACTTCTTTTCCGGTGTATTTTGCCGTCAGTTCATTTAAATAGGCTGCATTCGCACCGCCGCCGACCACATAAATTCTGCTGTAGGTCTTTTTGGTAATCTCTTCGATTTCCTTTGCTGTCTTTGCATAGCACTCGGCTAAACTGTGATAAATAACCGCTGCAAGCTCGCCCGGCGCTTCAGGCACTGCCTGACCGCTATCCCTGCAGTAACGCTGCACCTCTGCAATCATACTCTCCGGTGCTAAAAAGCAGCTGTCATTTGCATCTACTCTTGAAGGGAAATCATCACACGCTGCTGCCAGTTCACAAAGCCCGGCAAAACTATACCTGTCATGCAATTCCTTTTTTACATTCTGGATCATCCATAGTCCCATGATATTTTTCAAAAAACGGAAACGGTAATCCACGCCGCCCTCATTGGTAAAATTCGCCAGCCTGCTTTCTTTTGAGCAGTTCGCCTCTTTTGCCTCAATCCCCATCAAAGACCATGTACCGGAACTGATATACAAAAAATCCTCCTGCTCCGCCGGAACAGAAAGTACTGCGGAGGCGGTATCATGTGTTCCCGGAAGCACCACTTCACAGTCAAATCCGACTGCTCTTTGAATTTCTTCCGAAAAATGTCCTATGAGAGTCTTTGGCATATGAATCGGCAGAAACAATTCTCTCCGGAAGCCTAATCTGTCAATCAGTTCATAATCCCAGTCCTTAGTCCCGGGGTCTACAAGCTGACCAGTGGTTGCCATAGTATATTCCTGCATCTTCACACCTGTCAGAAGGAAATGGAAATAATCTGCTGTCATAAGCATGGTTTTTGCCCGTTTAAAGTGCTTTGGCTCCTTCTTTTTGACTGCCATCAACTGATAAATGGTATTAAATATTGCTTTCTGGATACCGGTTCTTGCATACAGTTCCTCTTCGGAAATCAGCCGGTAGACCTCTTCATCCATTCCTTGGGTACGCCTGTCACGATACCCTACCGTATCTCCTATGATCTCATCCTTTTCATCCAACAGCACAAAATCCACACCCCAGGTATCAATTCCCATGCTGACGGGAATTTTTCCTATCTCTTTGCATTTGCGGATTCCTGTTAAAATTTCTTCAAACAGCTTCTTGTGATCCCAGCAAAGATACCCGTTGCGCTCCGTAAGTCCATTCTCAAAACGGTAAATTTCTTCCAGTTCCATTCTGCCATGTTCTAAATGGGTCAGAATATGCCTTCCGCTGGAAGCTCCAATATCAATCGCTAAATAATAATTCCCCATGACATCTCCTTCTCTCTTTGTGCGAAAACCCTTTCTATATTGTATTTCTTTCTCCATTATAGCTAAGATATTACATGAAAATAAGGACGATATTTTAACAAAATACCGTCCTTATTTTCACTATTCTTCTATTCTGCGGTTCACGCGGTATTTCTTTGGCGTCATACCGTATTTTTCTCGGAAAATCCGGTGAAAATAACTGGAATTATCATATCCTACCGCCAGCATAATATCCTCCACCGTCAGTCTTGTTGTCGTCAGCAAAAATGCTGCCTGATTTAACCGTTTCTGCATCAGAAGCTGCTGAAAGGTTCTGCCGCTATGTTTCTTGATAAAGCGGCTCATTCCCGGTATGGACTGATTGTAAAGTACCGATAGTTCTGTAAGGCTGCCTTCCTTATAATTCTCATCTATATAATGAAGGATGGAAAACATCATATTCTGCTCGTATTGTCCGGGATTCGCATTGTCAATCCTGTCTGTATAATCAGAAAGCTGTGCAATCAAAAGTCCCATGGTCATTTTATGGATATTCCGCTTATTTGCCTGTCTGTGGACTAAAGACCAGATCATATTTTCAATCAGATTCTGTACTGGAAGAATGTCCGCCACCCGAAAATAGATATAATCCATACCCATTTTCTTCTGCTGCAACGCATCTGTGAAAAAGTCACGCACCACATTTTCCTCTTCTGACATCTCAAATGCCACATCAAAAAACTCCGGCATAACTATAAAATTCACTGCAATATCCTCCATGCCTGCCGGCTGGATCTCATGGGTCGCATTCTGATTCAAAAAAAGCAGGTTCCCTTTTTCTAAAACGACTTCGGTTTCTCCATTGATGATATGTACAGTGGAGCCGGAACACATATAGATAATTTCTATATAATTGTGGCTGTGCCTTGGAAAATGTACGAAACGGGTGTGGGTGCGGATGTCAATAAGCTTACCCCGCTCTAACATTTTTTTGCGGTCTACCACAAAATCCGTCCGGGAAGTGTAGATGCTTTTTTCAACGCTTCCGGTTTCATTTAAAATTTTCTGTTCTTCTTCGGTGATAGGACGAAGTTTGTTTAAAAGGTCTTGTTCCATAGGACATGCTCCTTGTTATTTTACCGTTTTCGTGCTAAAATCCATTAAGAAAATGCAGAATTTATATCTTATTTTTAAAAGATGTTACATAAAGGAGAAGTTTATGAAAGAACAATTTAAAGAAAAAATGCATCTTGCATTAGACCCTCTTTTCATTGCTGTAAAGTGGGCAGTGCTTGCTGTTTTATCCGGTATGATTATCGGTCTTGCAGGGGCCGCATTCTGCCTTTGCATGAACCTTGCCACAGATTTCCGGTTAAGCCATCCGAATATTATCTGGCTGCTCCCTGCTGCCGGTGTGTGCATCGTAGGAATTTACCATATCTTAAACAACGAAGCCGATACCGGAACGGACTTAGTAATTTCTGCAATTCATTTTAACGCAAGAGTTCCGCTGCGTATGGCACCATCCATCTTTATCAGCACAGTCATTACCCATCTTTTCGGCGGTTCTGCCGGAAGAGAAGGAGCAGCCTTACAGCTTGGCGGGAGCTTAGGAGCTACCTTAGGACGCCTGTTAAAGCTCAATGAGAAGGATGTGCATGTTATGATTATGTGCGGTATGAGTGCTGCATTCGCCGCTCTCTTCGGAACACCAATGGCTGCGGCTGTTTTCTCCATGGAAGTGGTCAGCGTCGGCATCATGTATTATTCCGCATTGGTTCCCTGTGTAATTTCCGCTCTGATCGGACATGCAATCACAGCACACTTCCGGTTATCCGAAAATATTTTTCATATCAGCAATCTTCCCGCATTTTCTGTGAAAAATGCAGTGATTATCTGTATCCTTGCTGTCTTATGTGCTGTTGTAAGTATTGTATTCTGTATCATACTTCATACGGCTCAGAATCTGTATAAAAAATACTTTGCCAATCCGTATCTCCGGGCACTTGCCGGGGGATGTTTTGTGCTTGCACTGACGCTTCTTGTCGGGAGCCAGGATTATAACGGAACCGGAATGCAGGTAATTTCCCGGGCCCTGAAAGGGGAAGCCGTTCCCTATGCATTTCTGTTAAAAATGCTGTTTACTGCCCTGACCTTAGGTGCCGGATTTAAAGGCGGTGAGATTGTTCCTACCTTCTTTATCGGTGCGACCTTTGGCTGCCTGTTCGGAAATGTCACCGGATTTTCCCCGGTACTCTGTACGGCAGTCGGCATGACAAGTGTGTTCTGCGGTGTTACGAACTGCCCCATTAGTGCCCTTTTAATCAGCTTTGAAATGTTCGGCTTTGACGGAATGCCGTATTATCTGCTTGCCTGTGCGTTCAGCTATATGCTTTCCGGTCATTTCGGACTGTATCACAGCCAGAAAATCATGTATTCCAAGCTGCAGACGACTTTTATCAATGAAGGAACGCACTAATCTGTTAAACCGCATCCATTCCAAACATCTCTCTGCATATTTTTCTGCCGGATTCGGTCTTAAATATCCTCTGATATGCATTCTGTACTGCATGATCCGGTGCCTGCTCCTCAAAAAGATTTACCAGAAAATCTGCTTCCACCAGAATCTGATAATCCATACCATCTATATTCTCATAGGTATGATGATGCCCTACCAGATAAGCTACACGGCTGATGACCTCCTCTTTATATCCGAGTTCTGAAAGCATTGCTTCCGCCAATGCCGGTCCTTCCTGCTCCTGCAGCTTTCCGTCGCTGCATCCATACTTTTCTTCTGCGGCTTTGATGCCAATATCATGCACATATGCCACAGTTTCCAGTATAAACTGGGTATCTGCATCTAAGCCTTCCATCTCACCCAAAAGCTTTGCAAAGCTGTGCACCTTGATAAAATGCTGAATCCTTGCCGGGTCCTTTTGATAGTATTGAATCATTTTCTCTGCTAACATGCGCATACTGCCATCTCCTATTCTATTTCGTCTGTAATATAATCCGGTTCCTACTGATTTGACATTCCAACTAATTTTTCTAATACTTCGATTGCCTTTCCGGAATCAATAGACTCTTCTGCTTTTTTGATTCCTTCCTGAATGGAATCTGCCACTCCTGCAATATAAATGGCAGCACCTGCGTTCAGAAGTACAATATCACGCTTCGGTCCTTTTTCTCCCTGTAAAATGCGCTTTGTAATCTCTGCATTAGCAACGCCGTCACCGCCTTGCAGCTCTTCTAAGGTCACACGCTGAAAGCCAAATTCCTCCGGTGTTACCTCGTAGGTCGTCACTTTTCCGTCCTTTATCTCAGAAACCACCGTATTTGCTGTAGTGGTAAATTCATCCATATGATCTTTGCCGCTCATAACAAATGCATTTTCTACGCCTAACCGGCTCATAACCGTCGCAATTTTCTCTGTAATTTCGGGATCATACACACCTACAACCATGCCTTTTGCTCTGGAAGGATTTGCAAGAGGCCCTAAGATGTTAAATACGGTACGGATTCCCATTTCTTTTCTTGCCTGACCTACAAAACGCATAGATTTATTAAAGGACTGTGCGAACATAAATCCGAGTCCGGCTTCATCTACGCATTTTTCTACTACCGCCGGCTCTGCTGTAATGTTTACTCCCAGAGCTTCTAATACATCTCCGGCTCCGCTCTTAGAAGAAATGGAACGGTTTCCATGCTTTGCAACATGTACGCCTGCGCCTGCTGCTACAAAAGCTCCTGTGGTGGATATGTTAAAGGTAAAGGTTCTGTCTCCTCCGGTTCCTACAAAATCCACATAATTTTCTGATTTTGGAGAAATGGTATCGGCTTTTTCTTTTAATACCGATGCAAAGCCTGTCAGCTCATCAATCGTCTCTCCCTTCATGCGAAGTGCCGTCAAGAGGGAACCGATCTGCGCCTGAGTTGCCTCGCCGCTTAACATAATATCCATGACTCTTCTTGCTTCTTCTTCTGTTAAATCCTTGCCGCTTACTACTGTTTCGATTGCTGTTTTCATGATAATATCCTCCTATTTTTATCCTTAACAGGAATTATAAATTTTTTTTAAAATTACTGCAATATTCTTTTGCTGCGTCAATACTATAATCGTTATCCTCTAATAGCTGTATAAAATGACTTCCGACAATTGCTCCGTCAATAATCTCCTTCATCGGTTCAATATCCTCCGGAGTACGGATACCAAAGCCCATCATAATCGGAATTTGAGAAACCTTTTTCACATAGGTCAGGTAATCTATGACCTCTCTGTGGAAGGTTCCTGCCTGACCGGTCACTCCCATGGAGGACACACAATAGACAAAACCTCTGGCATTCTCTAATATCTCAGGTACACGTTCTTTCGATACCGGAGATACCAACTGAATGAGTATGGCAGATTCCTGGTCATCCAATGCCGCCTGCAATTCTTCCTGCTCCTCTAACGGAAGATCCGGTACGATCAGTCCGTCTACCCCTGCTTTTTTACACTTTGCCGCAAAGGCGTCTATGCCATAGTGTAAAATGGTGTTATAATACATCATAAAAATAATTGGCATCTTAATTCCTTCGCTTCGAATCTCTTCCATTATCTGAAATACTTTTTTCAGATTTGTTCCTCTGCAGATGGATTTATAAGAGGCATTCTGGATAATCGGTCCGTCTGCCACCGGATCGGAAAAAGGGATTCCAAGCTCAATAATATCGGTTCCTGCTTCCTCCTGCGCCCGGATCAATGCTTTTGTGCCTTCCATATCCGGAAGACCTGCTGTCATATAGGTGATAAATGCTTTTTCCTGTTTTTCCTGCAACAAAGTCATTTTTTCTTCAATACGATTCATGTTCTTCTCCTCTTTTCTAATTCAAATAGCCTTTTCCTGCCAGATAATCTGCAATTGTATGTACATCCTTATCGCCTCGTCCCGATAAGCAGATAATCATAGACTGCTCCTTTGTCATGGCGGCTGCTTTTTTTATGGCATAGGCTATGGCATGTGCACTTTCGATTGCCGGTATGATACCCTCTAATTTGCAAAGCTCCATCAAAGCATCCATGGCTTCCTGATCTGTAATAGATACATATTTTGCCCTGCCGGTATCCTTTAAATAAGCATGTTCCGGTCCCACTCCCGGATAATCCAGTCCTGCCGAAATAGAATGTGCCAGCTTGATATTGCCGTCTGTATCCTGCAGCAGATAGGATTTCATACCATGTAAGGTTCCCGGTATTCCTTCTGCCATGGCAGAAGCGTGCTCCCCTGTTTCGATGCCTTTTCCTGCAGCTTCCACACCGATTAATTCCACATCTTTTTCTTCGATAAAATCAGCAAACATTCCAATGGAATTTGAACCCCCGCCGACACATGCCATGACCACATCCGGCAGTCTTTTTTCTGCTTCATAGAACTGCTCTTTCGCTTCCCTGCTGATGACACTTTGAAATTCTTTTACTATTTTGGGATATGGATACGGTCCCACGGCGGAACCAATAACATAGAAGGTATCCTCTGCCGTTTTTGCCCAGGTACGGATTGCCTCGTTAGTGGCATCCTTTAAGGTGTTGCTGCCGGAACGGACACTGACCACCTTCGCTCCAAGCATTTCCATACGCATAACGTTCAATGCCTGACGCTTCATATCCTCTTCGCCCATGTAAACAGTACATTCCATATCAAACAGTGCCGCTCCCGTAGCAGTTGCCACTCCATGCTGCCCGGCTCCTGTTTCTGCAATGACCTTCTTTTTGCCCATGCGCTTTGCGAGCAAAATCTGTCCGATAACATTGTTGATCTTATGTGCACCTGTATGATTTAAATCTTCTCTCTTTAAGTAGATTTTCGTTCCGTATTTTTCGCTTAAGCGTTCTGCATAATATAATGGCGTTTCTCTTCCTACATACTGTTTCAGGTAGTAGTGATATTCCTCCATGAATTCCGGGTCTTTGATAGCTGCCTCAAATGCTGCATCTAATTCCTCTAAGGTATTCATTAAGGACTCTGCTACGAATTGTCCTCCGAATTTTCCATAATACGCTTTACTGTTCATCTTCTCTCACCTTTCTTATGAATGTTTCTATCTTTCTTTTACTTTTTTTCCCGTTTTCTTCCACACCGCTGCTGACATCTACAATGTCCGGTTTGAAATAGTCGATTCCAAGCCTTACGTTTTCTGCAGTCAATCCTCCTGCAAGAATCAACTGCTTTCCTGCGGTAAGCCCCCGAAGCTTTTTACTGCAGGCTGCCCAGTCAAAGGGTCTGCCGCCGCCGTATCCGGCTCCATCTGCCACATAGCCTTTGATAAATGGCTTTTCTTCCTCCAAAAAAAATGCTTCTATACTTTCTGCATCTGCAATATTGACTGCCCGCCAGATGGGAAGTCCGGTCATTTCCCTTACCTCCCTGCGCAGTTCTCCGTGTACCTGCAAAATATCAAATCCCAGTTTTTCTATTTCTTCTGCAAGCCCGATTTCAGGGCTTACGGTAACTGCCACCTTTAAAATCCCCGGAGAAAGACCTTCTGCAATTTTAGCTGCCGCCGCAGGAGTTACATTTCTCCTGCTTTTCTCATAAAAGACAAAGCCCGCATAATCTGCTTTCGCTTCATTTAAAAATTCCGCTTCTTTCTGCTCTGTGATGCCGCAGATTTTTATTTTCGGTGTCTTTACAATTCCTTCCATCTTCTTGCTAACTCCTTTGGATTTTCCGATTCCATAAATGCTCTTCCTATCAAAAATGCGTCTACCCTGCATTCCTTTAAAAACCGTACATCTTCATCGGTTATGATGCCGCTTTCTGCAACGAACACTTTCTCCTTCGGAACCATAACCGACAGACGCTTCGTCGTATCTAAGCGAATGGTAAAATCCCTCAAATCCCGGTTGTTTACCCCAATAATGTCTGCGTCAACTGCCAGTACCCGTTCCATCTCTTTTTCGTCATGGACTTCTACTAATGCATCTAACCCTAATTCTTTCGAAAGCTGGTAAAAATCTTTTAACTGCGCATCATCTAAAATAGCTGCAATTAACAGGATCGCATCTGCTTTGATGGCTTTCGCTTCATAAAACTGATACTCATCAATCATAAAATCTTTTCGCAGGATAGGAAGTGTGGTCATGTTCCGGATTTTCTTCAGGTAATCAATGTTTCCTAAAAAATGGTCCTCCTCAGTCAGACAGGACACCGCATCTACGGAAGCACTGTATTCTTCCATGCGCTTTGTCAAATCTATCTTACTGTCTATTTTTCC
Organism: uncultured Eubacterium sp.; assembly: GCA_964462405.1. Taxonomy (GTDB): domain Bacteria; phylum Bacillota; class Clostridia; order Lachnospirales; family Lachnospiraceae; genus Roseburia_B. The sequence continues at coordinate 14,693 of CAYWXJ010000020.1, read as the reverse complement.
AAGACTTGGAGATGCCTGTTTAAATTCCCCGATAATGGAAATCCGGTCTTTTTTCAAGGCTTCGTAGAAAGTACGTCCTTCCCGCTTAACCTCTTCTGCCTGACGGCGGATTTCTTCAAAGGAAGTTCTGATCTTATGCTCGTTTAAACGGATTTTTTTATCTGCAACGATCTGATCTAATATCATGTCTGTTCCTCCATTTATCTGCAATCCTCATTGGATACCAAATTCTCTATCATTCTCTTCCCATGTTCGGTATAGATGGATTCGGGATGAAACTGCAGGCCGTATACCGGATATTCTTTGTGCTGCATTGCCATAATCTCACCGTCTGCTGTAACGGCTGTCACTTTTAAACACTCCGGTAAATCCTCCTGCTGTACCGCTAAAGAATGGTATCTCGCCACTTTGATCGGAGAATCAATTCCTTTGAATAATCCTGTTCCGTCATGGGAAATCTCGGACTGTTTTCCGTGAAAAAGTGCTTTTGCATAGGATACGGTGCCGCCGAAGGCTTCTCCGATGCATTGGTGCCCTAAACAGATTCCAAGGATAGGAACCTTATCATAAAACTGCTTTACTACTTCTAAACAGATACCGGCTTCCTTCGGACTTTTCGGTCCGGGTGATAAAATAATCCGCTCCGGCTGCATAGCTTTTATTTCTTCTATGGTAATTTTGTCATTCCGAACTACTTTAATATTATCACAAAATACTCCGATATACTGATACAGATTATAGGTAAATGAATCATAATTGTCTATTAAGAGAATGCCATTCGGCATTACTGATGAAACCCTCTCCGGGGATACCTCTTTGCCATTCAGCATTACTGATGAAACCCCCTCCGGGGATACCTCTTTGCCATTCGGCTTTACTGATGAAATCATAAGTTTTCCTCCTCTACTAAGGTTTTTGCAAGTGCCATAACCTTATTGCAGCATTCCTGGTACTCGGATTCCGGTACGGAATCTGCAACGATTCCGGCTCCTGCCTGTAAATATACTTTATTGACTTTTTTTATCATGGTACGGATGGTAATACAAAAATCCATATCTCCGTTAAAATCGATATATCCGGTGGCTCCGCCGTAAAGCCCTCTTCGTACGGTCTCTAATTCGTCGATGATTTCCATTGCCCGGATTTTTGGTGCCCCGCTCAAGGTTCCTGCCGGAAGGAAGGAAGCGATTAAATCCATCGGATGTGAGGTTCCGTTCTTTCTGCCTTCTACGGTAGATACAATATGCATGACATGAGAGAATTTTCTTACGCCCATAAATTCGGTAACTTTTACGGTTCCAAACTTTGCGATCCGTCCCATGTCATTTCTTGCTAAATCCACTAACATGACATGCTCTGCCCGTTCTTTTTCATCTGCTAAGAGCTCTGCCTTTAAGGCTTCATCCTCGGCATCATCTTTTCCTCGCTTACGGGTTCCGGCAATCGGACAGGTAAATACCTTGTCGTCCTGTTTCTTTACTAACATTTCCGGGGAGCTTCCGATTACTTCAAATTCGCCATAATTGAAATAATACAGATATGGAGAAGGATTTAACTCCCGGAGTTCTTTATAAAGTTCAAATCCATCCTGTCCGGTTTCTATGGTCCATCTCTGGGATAATACGGTCTGGAAAATATGACCTTCTTTTATGTAGTCCTTAATCTTTAAGACCTTGCTCTTATATTCCTCTAAGGTGTCGGATTTTTTCACTACTTTTCCATCCTGATGAAAGTCTCTTTTCGTTTCCTCCCTTTTTGCCCTTGCTTTTGCAATCATTTCTGCTGCCTTTTCTAAGGCTTTCTGCTTTCCGGCTTCACTGTCTTCTTCTAAAATCACTGCTGTTAAGGTTTCTGCAATATGATCTACTACAATGAACTCTTTCATTAACATCATCTGAATGGTTTCCACATCAATTTCATCCGGATTATTATCCGGTAATTCTTCTGAATATCTTACGAAATCATATCCTAAGTTTCCTACTAAACCACCGGAAAATCCGGTATCTCTGTCATATCTTCTGATTTCAAACGCGCTGTAATATTCCTTTAACAGTTCTAATGGATTTCCTTCTTTTCTGGTAACGCTTCCATCTTTATGAAGAATTTCTAAGGACTGTCCCTTTGATGTAATGATTTCCTCCGGCTGTACTCCAAAGAATGTGAATCTGTCGTAGTTCTTATCATAACTCTCTAAGAGAAAGCCTTTTTCTTTGCCCACTAGATTCTCATACATTCCGGTTGGTGTTTCGTTTACGATGCTGACTGTCTTTTTATAGACACGATATACTCTTTTCATAATAATCCTCCTATACTTTCTTCAGATGCATGGCGGGTTCCCTCCGGATGCATGACAGAAAAAAAGCCCCGGACATTCTGATTTCGTTCAGAATGTCCGGGACGATGTTCTCGTGGTGCCACCCGGTATTCACTATGAATCAATGGCTGTCTGTTAAATAAAAAAGAGCACTTCCCGGATTCGGAAAATACTCGCCACCAATCTCACAGTCTCTGTTGATACGGAAATTACTTCGATATCTCACCTCTGTAACGTAAGGAACACGGCATCCGCTACTAACATTCGCTTCGCATCTCACAAACCCATTCCTGTAAAACTTTCCTGCCATCTTCCACCAGCCGATGACTCTCTGTGAGGAACCTTCCTACAGTACTCTTTTTGATCACTGATTTTGTCTTTTCTTTTTAAGCTATGATTAGTTTATCACAGGGATGTGATAATGTCAACGGGCAATTTTATTTGGGGTAATAATTTCTGCCAAAAAAAGGAATCTCCGCATCTTAAATGCGAAAGTTCCTTTTTATTTACCCTTCAGGGCTTATAGCAGCGACATCCAATCTATTTAGAGCTGCTTTCGGCGAGAGATCTCATTAATGCTCATACCATCCTACAACCCCAGGTGTCAGATTTATATTAATCTGTTTTACTTCCTGATACTCTTCTAAACCATGGATACCAAGTTCACGGCCTAAACCGCTCATCTTATAGCCACCCCATGGCGCTTCGTTAAAGGTCGGGTTATAACAGTTGATCCATGTAATACCTGCGCGAATCTCAGAAATTACCCGATGTGCTCTGGTTAAATCTGAGGTAAATACCGCACCGGCAAGACCATAATCCGTATCATTTGCCATGGCAATAGCTTCCTCTTCTGTTTCAAAGGTCTGAATCGTTACTACCGGTCCAAAAATTTCCTCTCTTACAATCTTCATATCCGAAGTACAGTCATCAAAGATCGTCGGTCTTACAAAGTATCCCTTTGCACATTCCCCTTCGGTATAACGTCCGCCTCCGGTTACCAGTGTTGCTCCCTCGTCAATACCGCTTTTGATATAATTCAATACTTTTTCCATATCTTTTTCGGTAATAATGGGACCCATATCCGGATTCTTTGCCGGGTCGCCAATAGTCATGGCCTCTGCTTTTTTCTTTAATCTTGCGACAAATTCATCCTTGATGGATTTCTCAATGATAATTCTCGAACCTGCGGAACATACTTCACCCTGGTTAAAGAAAATACCAATCATCGCCCATTCTACGGCTCCATCTAAATCGCAATCCGCAAAAATGACATTCGGAGATTTCCCGCCTAACTCTAAGCCAATTTTCTTTACATTTGCAGCAGCACAACGCATTAAACTCTGACCGACTCTTGTACTTCCGGTAAAGGTAATCATATCCACATCTTTATTCTCACCCATCTCGGTTCCAACCTCTGCATCTCCCTGTAATAAGTTAACACAACCCCTCGGCAGTCCTGCTTCTTCAAAAAGTTCAAAAAGCCGAATGGTAGACAGCGGTGCCTTTGGACTTGGCTTGAACACGATGCTGTTTCCTGCTGCGAGTGCCGGAGCTAATTTCCATACGGACATTAGGAACGGATAATTCCACGGTGTAATCTGGGCACACACGCCCACCGGCTCATGGACGGTGTAGCTGTGCATTTTTCCAAAGCCGTCGTTTACATCATAAACTCCGCCGTAAGGAGCCTTAATCAATCCTGCATAATATTTAAAACAGTGTGAGCCGTCACTAATATCTCCTTCCGCCTCTCTTAACGGTTTTCCATTATCTATGGTATCTAACATGGAAAGCTCAGCCGCATGCTCCTCAATCAAATCCGCAATTTTTAAAAGTATATCTCCCCTTGTCTGGGAGTCCATATCTCTCCACTCCCTTGTTTCATAGAAAGATTTTTTTGCTGCTACAATAGCTGCTTTTGTATCCTCTACACTGCTCTCATATACCTTTGCAATTACTTCTCCATTGGCGGGATTGATGACATCAAAGCTCTCCTGTTTACTCCCTGCTACCCATTCGCCGTCGATATACATTTTTTTAATATCCACTGGTCCATCCTCCTATCATCCATTCTTTACTGTTTTAACTCCGTCCACATAGCATCATAAATTGCAATGGTATCATTATCTAATACCTTATCGCGCTCTCCTGCCTCAAATACATCTGCCGGAACATTTTTTGCTTCATTAGAAGCATAGTCTTCATTTGCCTCTACTGCAGTCTGATTGCAATTCAGATATGGAAACTCTTCCATTACCATTCCTGCGGTCTCCGGGTCACACATAAAATTGATAAACTTCATTGCGTTGTCATAATTCTTTGCTCCCTTTGCAATACACCAGTTGTCAATAAATTTAAAGGCTCCTTCCGACGGATATATAATCTTAATATCCGGATTTTCTTCCATTGCCAGTGCAATTTCTGCACTCCAGCAGTATGCTAAGGAGCATTCGCCGGAAATCAACTGGGATTTCGGGGAATCACTGTCATATACCTTAATGTTATCTTTTAAGGAAAGCAGCTTTGCTTTTACTTCCTCTAATTTCGCCGGATCGCTTTCATTGACGCTTACTCCCATGCTTCTTTCTACCATACCGATTGTGGCACGGTAATCGTCTAATACTACAAGAGAGTTTGCATAATCGGTTTTAAATAAATCATCATAAGAAGTAATCTCATCGGCAATCTTTGAGGTATTGACGCCGATGGCAGCCACACCGCCCTGATAAGGCACGGAATATGCATTGCCCGGATCATAATCAGGGTCTAAGTACTGAGCTCCGATATTCTCAAAATTTGTCAGCGCCTCCTGATCTAACTCCTCTAACAAGCCCTGCGCTGCCATAGATTCCACCATATAATCACTCGGCTGTACAATATCGTAAGTTCCTTCGGACTCTGACTTTACTTTCGCTAACATATCTTCATTTGAAGAAAACGTGGTCACATTTACTTTAATGCCATACTCCTCTTCAAATTTATCAATGACAGAATCCGGTACATATTCTGTCCAGATGAAAAGATTCAGTTCTCCATTTTCTGCAGAACCGCTTCCTCCGCAGCCTGACAGCATTGCTGCTGCTAAACATCCTGTTAATACCATACTAAGTAATTTCTTTTTCATAATATTTTCCTCCTATTAATGAATTCTGCGAATCGCTGCGCTTCCTTACGGAGCATATATCAATCGTGAGACTTCTTACGTCTGAAATCACTTTGCGTCAGCACGACTAAAAGAATCGTTCCTAACAAAATCAGCGTCGAAAGTGCATTTACGTCCGGTGCCACACCGCTCTTAATACTTTCCATGACCTTTAAAGGATAGGTCTTTGTCTGTCCATTGACAAAGTAACTGATAATAACATCATCAATGGATAACGTAAAAGCTAACAACGCACCGCCTGCAATTCCCGGTGCTAATACCGGAAGGGTAATCTCAAAAAATGTCACTATCCGGTTTGCTCCTAAATCCATACTGGCTTCCTCAATAGAATTATCATATCCGCTCAGCCTTGCTCTTACATTAAAGATGACAAAGGGAACAGAAAAGGTCACATGGGCTAAAATCAAGGTAATCATACCTCTCGGTATATTGACATTTGTAAACAGTGACAGCAGCGAGATACCAAGTACAATCTCCGGAATCACCACAGGAATATACAACAGTCCGTCAATGATTCCCTTTCCTTTAAATTTGTACTTGTACATACCAAATGCTCCAAGGGTTCCTACGATCGTTGCTAAAATCGTGCTTGCAACCGCAATAACCATGGTATTTCCAAAGGAAGAAAGCAATGCTTCATTCTCGAATAATCTGATATACCATTCAAAAGAAAATCCTTTCCATGTCAGATAAGGCTTGCTGGTGGTAGCATTAAATGAATTTACAACGATGACAATAATCGGCAGGAATAGGAACAAATATACCAGGGTACAGAATACGATGCCAATTCCTTTTTTCGCTTTTTGTTTTCCTCTTCTTGACATTTCCTACACCCCCAGACTTTCCATATCTCCGCCTAACTTCTGGTAAATCTTTACCAAAAGCAGCGTAATCAGAATCAATATAATTGACAATGCTGCTCCAAGGGGCCAGTTATTTCCACTCTGGAACTGCCGTTCAATCAGGTTGCCAATCACATCCGAATTGCCGCCGCCTAAAATATCTGCTACAAAGAAATATCCCAATGCCGGAATAAATACCATAATACTTCCAGAGAAAATTCCGCTTGCCGTCAGCGGCAGAATAACTTCTAAAAAGGTTGCCGGACCTTTTGCTCCCAAATCGGCAGAGGCCTCTAGCAAACTGGTGTCTAATTTTTCAATCGCTGTATAGAGCGGCAATACCATAAAAGGAAACAGACAATATACCATACCTAATACAGTCGTTCCCCGATGGAACAAAAGCTCTAAGGGTTCACTTGTAATATGTAAATACTGCAATGCCATATTCAGCCAGCCTGTGGTTCCTAAAAATGTTTTCCATCCATAAATTCGAATCAATGAATTCGTCCAGAATGGAATAATGACTAACATATAAAGAATCATTTTCTTCCGGCTCTTTGTTCTCGCAATCAAGAAAGAAAACGGATAGGCAACGATAATACAAATAATCGTGGTTAAAAAAGCAATCAATACGGACTGTCCGTAAATTTTTACATAGTTTACATCAAAGAGCCGTTTATAATTATCCAGTGTAAACCTAAACGTTACATTATAAAATTCATCCAGGGAACAAAAGCTCATGACGCCTACATAAATTAGTGGAATTGCTACAAAGAACAGAAGCCACAAGGTAACCGGTCCTACCGTAACAAGAGATGGAAGTGTATTTGATCTCCATTCGTGTTTCTTCATACCACCGCCTCCTATCCTAATACAACATTTTCTACTGCCTGATAGAATATCTGATCTCTGTTGTGGATCAGTACTGCATCTTTCTCATTCCAGTATGGGAAAATCTGCTCGCCTAACTGCGGCAGCGGCTGTCCTGCCAGACGTTCAATTTTAAGTTCATTTCCATTTGGAAGAACTGCAATGCACTTAACAACAGAACCAACGTATATGTAATCCTTTACTGTCGCAAGTAAGGTAAAGCCGTCTACCGGATCCAGTGCATATTTCATCTTTTCCGGTCTTACAGAAACGGTAATAAATTCTCCAATGGAAAACGCTTCTCCCGTTCCTTTAATGTCACCATTTTCAATTCCAATACTGACAGCTTCCCCATGTATCGCTTTGATACAGCCATCAAAGGTATTGGTTTCACCAATGAAGGTTGCCACAAACTTCGTTGCCGGATGCTCATAAATTTCACTTGGCGATGCTACCTGATCTAATACACCGGCATTCATAATGGCAATACGGTCACTCATAGTCAATGCTTCTTCCTGGTCATGGGTTACATAAATAAATGTAATATTCAATTTTTTCTGTAAACGCTTCAGTTCTAACTGCATCTGCTTCCGAAGCTTTAAATCCAACGCTCCGAGCGGTTCATCTAACAACAATACTCTCGGACGGTTAATCAAAGCTCTTGCGATTGCAACACGCTGTTTCTGTCCGCCGGATAACTGGTCCGGGTAACGCTTTTCAAAGCCCTCTAACTGTACTAACTCCATCATTTCGTGGACACGCTGTTTGACTTCGTTCTTCGGCACTTTTTTCATCTTCAGCCCATATGCAATGTTGTCATATATTGTCTTATGTGGAAACAGTGCATAGCTTTGGAACACAGTATTTACATTTCGTTCAAATGGCTCTTTCTCTTCAATGGCTTCTCCCTCTACCCTGATGCTTCCGGAGGAAGGCTCTTCAAAGCCGGCAATCATACGAAGCGTTGTTGTCTTCCCGCAGCCGGAGGAGCCTAACAGTGTTAAAAACTCTCCTTCTTCAACAACAAGATTTAAATCCTTTACGACATGATTGTTTCCATATATCTTATTTACTCCATTGATTTCAACTATTGGTTTTGCCAAACCATATCACCTCTATTCTGAACTTATCTATAATGCTTTTTCTCCACGTTCGCCGGTACGGATACGAACAACCTCTTCAATATTGCGGATAAAGATTTTTCCGTCACCTACATGATCCGTTGCTAATTTTTCCCTGACCGCAAGGATAATTTTATCTACCAGCTTATCCTCTACGACAACCTCCACACGTATTTTCGGAAGCAGGTTGATATTGGTCTTAAAACCTTTGATTTCATTTACTCCGGCGGTGCTTCCCTTCTGTGTACCGCATCCCATGACGGTCGATATTGTCATACCGCCGCACTTAATGGAATCTAAAATTCCTTTGACATCCTCTAACTTCTCTGGTCTGATAATCATTACTAATTCTTTCATAATCTTCCTCCTTAATCTTTCTTCATCAACTGACTATATACGATGTAACAAAAAAAGGAACCACCCGTCTTACGGATAGCTCCTTCGCTTATATGAAACTATACTACCTTACTTTTTTATTTTCAATTCATTCTTTTTACCATTTTTTTAGTACTTTTTGAGTATTGCAATTATTCTTTTTCCCGAATCATCTTAAACATCTGTACACGATTTTTAATTCCTAACTTGCGGTAAATGTTTAAAATATGCTTTTTTAGTGTGTTGACGCTAATCGACAATTCTTCACAAATCTGATTATTATCCTTTCCCTGCATTAAGAGCTTTAAAATGGTATGCTCACGCTTCGTCAGATCATATGCTTCCGAAGCTTCTGTTACAGTCATTTTTTCCTCCGCCAGGGTATTCTCCTGTCTGTCCCGATACAGGCGGTATGCTATATGATCCTTTAACATATCTAACAAAAAAATATCATCATACTGAAAGTTATCCTTCCCAATCGTACGGTAAAATGTAATCACACCTAAAAATTCCTTATTGCGTCCTAAAATCATCTGCAGAGAATAATGCCAATTATTCGGACGGTAAATCTTATTATAGTACTCTGTCTGTACCCTCTTTTCATCGGATATAATGTCCGTTTCCCGGTATACCAGACACTTTCCGCTGTACATAATTCCACGGCTGTAATCTAACTCCTCATAATCAGAGCAGGCATCCTCATCACAGTTATAGGTGATGGGTTCTGTCAGTCTTTTGCTGCCATCATTTGCTGCCAGATAAAAATCAGCACTGTCAAAATCCAATACCATTTTCATCTGCTCAATAAGCTGTTCCCGCATTATTCTTGGATTTTCTGTCGTATAAATCTTATAGATAATACTGTTAAGTATCATCCAATCATTCGTCTCTAACGTCTTCATTCAGCCACCACCTTATAAATATCACCATTGAGAATGTTCACACCGTTATAGTACTCTCATTCATATATATAACAACAAAAAAATGAGGGCATACTCTCCTGAATATACCCTCATTGGTCTTATTTAGCTATAAATTATAATTAATTATGCGTAAAATTGCAAGTCTTTTTTATATATTACCACACAATATTTCTTTTTACTTCATCATTAAGACTTTCAATTACTTCTTTCGCCAAATCCATCTTTGCCTTATGGGTAATGACGATACAGACCTCCTTTGCTCCATTGTACCGTTTTCGCTTCATAAGGGATACTTTCTCCCATTTTTCTGCATAGGGTACTCCGGCTTTCATTAATGCATACATGATTTTTTCCTTTGCTTTTACATCAGTCACGCTGCATAATACTACATCTGTGTTCATCTTACATCAACTCCGAAGAGCATTATATACCCTTTCGGCAAAAAAGGCAAATGCTTTTTCTCTTACTCTTCTGCTGCATGTTCTACACGATGCATGGAAAATTTATCCATTTCATAGTGGTCTAAATTATCTACGATCGTACGGGCATCTGCTTTTGCAATTAATGCATCACGATCCTTCTTAGCTGCAAGCTGGTCCTTAAATGAACTTGGCCCGCCGACACATCCTCCGGTACATGCCATACCTTCGATAAAGTCTTCCGGTAACTTGCCTGCCTTTAATAAGAGCAATGCTTTCTTACAATCTGCTGCACCATTCGCTTTGCATACCTTCGGATCGCAGTCATAATCTTTTTCTTTCATGTATTCTACAACGGCTGCAGTTACACCACCGGAGTTACCAAAACGTTTTCCGAATGTGGAGGATTCCTGATAATCATTCTCGGATGGCTGCAATTCTACACCTTTTGCCTTCATGATGGCACGAATCTCACTGTAGGTTAATACATAATCTGCATTTCCCTCAATATTGTGCTCTTTTGCTTCGGATTTCTTTGCAATACACGGTCCGATAAATACGGTAACAGCACCCGGCTCTTTTGCTTTGACCATACGGGATACCGCACACATTGGAGAAACCGCAGTTGAAATCAAATCTACTAAATCCGGATAATGTCTTTGAATCATATTTACAAAACCAGGACAGCAGGAGGTCGTCTTCTTCTTACCTTCCTTATATGCTTCAAACCACTCATCACCTTCTGCCTGCGTAGTCATATCTCCGCCCAGTCCGGCTTCTACCATATCCTTAAATCCAACCAGTCTCATTGCATTGCGCCAGCTCCGCATTGTAATATTCTCACCAAACTGACCCTCTGTTGCCGGTGCTAAAATAGCATATACCGGTTTGCCGGATTTCAATGCATTGATAACATCTACGATATATGTCTTAGAGCCGATTGCACCGAACGGGCACTTATGGATACATTTCCCGCAGCGGATGCACTTCTTCTCATCAATAACTGAGATACCATGCTCATCATATGTAATCGCGCCAACCGGACAGCTATATTTACATGGGCGCTTTAAATCTGCAATCGCGTGATATGGACAGGCCTTTGCACATTTACCGCATTCCTTACATTTAGACGGGTCAATATGGGAACGGCGGTCACCCGTAGAAATTGCCCCAAAGTTACATGCATTGATACAAGCCTTTCCGATACAGTTCTGACAGTTATCTGTTACAACATAACGGGAAATCGGACAGTCTTCACAGGCAGAGCTGATAACCTGAATAATATTGCCGTCATCTACAGCCCCCGGTGCCTTTCCCTCTGCAAGACGGATTCTCTGGCGGATGATTTCTCTCTCTTTATAAATACAGCAACGAAACTGTGGTGTCGGTCCCGGAATTAATTTATTCGGAATATGGTCTCTTTCTTCTTCTAATGTTCCTTCAAAAGCCAGTTTTGCTACTTCATATAAAACCTCATGTTTGATTTTGATTACGTTCTCATCAGCGTACATCGCATTCTCTCCTTTTCCTATATACTCATCTACATGATTCTGTGTGTATTTTATAATATTGTTAAAAAATTATCAATGGCTTCCTCGCATTATTCTACAGATTTTTTGTATTTATTTTAGTTCAAAAGTCATATTGATAAATGCGGTAAATATCCTGCATTTTTTTGTACTGAAAACCACACTTTTCCGCCACCTTAACAGAAGGCAGATTTGCACTCCGAATCGAAAGCCTGGCACCTTTGCAGAAGGGAAATTCATACAGCCAGTCCAAAAATCCCTCCAACGCTTCTGTCATATAGCCATTTCCTCTGCATTCCCGTGCAACTGCATAACCAAGTTCCACATATCCCTCCTTATCCGGCAGATATTTGCTTCCGATGACACCTATTCCCTGTCCGTTATTTTTCTCCTGAATCAGCCAATAAGTAAGCCAAAGCTGCGCCTCCCCAGGTGCTGCGCGCATTCGATCGATTTTCTTCACTATGGCAGTCTTTATCACCTCGGAAAGTACCGATTCTTTTAAAAACTGCTGTCTGCCACATGCTATCTGCTCCATCTCTTCTAATGACAAAGCCTGCAGCTGCAGCCGTTCACATTCCACGATTTTCTTCATATCATTATATTATCAGAAAAACTATCCTAATGCCACATCCAAAATCATCATTAACAGGAATCCTGCTGCAAAGCCTATGGTTCCAATATTCGAGTGGTTTCCTGCCGATGCCTCCGGCAAAAGTTCTTCTACCACCACATAAATCATGGCTCCTGCCGCAAATGCCAGCATACAGGGAAGCAATGGTGTCATAATCCCCGTCAGCAGTATAGTAATCCCTGCCCCGACCGGCTCTACGATTCCCGATAACATTCCATAAAAAAATGCTTTATGACTGCTTTTCATTTCATTTTTCAAAGGAAGCGATATAACTGCCCCTTCCGGGAAATTCTGAATGGCAATGCCGACTGCAAGCGCAACTGCTCCGGCTAAAGTAATGTTTGTTTCACCGGACAAAAATCCTGCAAAAGTAACGCCGACTGCCATACCTTCAGGAATATTATGCAAAGTAACTGCAAATACAAGCATAGTGCTTTTCTGCAGTTTACTTGGCAGTCCCTCCGGCTCATCGTCATTGATATGTAAATGGGGCAAAATCCTATCTACTGCCAGTAAAAAGCAGATTCCCAACGCAAAGCCTGCCGCCGCCGGCAAAAATGCCAGCTTTTCCATATCCTCGCACTGATCCATTGCCGGAATCAGAAGCGACCACACGCTTGCCGCTACCATCACTCCTGACGCAAAGCCGAGCAAAGCCTTCTGCACCAAAGGCGGTATTTCATCTTTAATCAAATATACGCAGGCTGCGCCCAAAGTCGTCCCCAAAAAAGGAACAAGTAATCCGACGAATAAAATTGTACTCATTTTTTCCTCCTGGTATTTCCCATCATAAATGCAAAATATCCCCATTCCCAAATCATGCTCTCGAAACATTCTCCGAAATATTCCCGAATATCAGCAGCATCATAACCGGTCATTCTCGCTATATAAACAATGGTTTCTCTTACCTTCTCATAGGTAAGCTTTTTTTCAATTTTCCAGCTTAGGAACAAGCTCTGACGAATCACCACATACTCCATTCCAATCCACTGCATTGCTATAACCATATCTTCCCAATCGTAGTCCGGCAAAAGCAACTGACCATATAGTTCTGATACCAGAAAATTCCGAAGCAGATTTTCATATGTCGCAAAGAATTCTTCAAAGCTTGTAAGCTCTCTTTTTAAATCTTTTTGGGAATTTTCCTCATACTGCTCTGACATCTGTATCAGTTCTTCTAAAAAATCACGATAAATCCCCTGTTTCCGGTAATTTTCAGTAATATCCAAAAATAATTCATTGCACTCTAAAAAAGTATCCGTGCCGGAATATTCCATGTTATCCAATGCCTGCGCCAGTTCTTCTATTTCTTCCTTTTTATGAGAAACCGCTTTCTCTGCCTTAAGCAGCAGATAAAATCCCATCAAAAATGCTTTTTCTATCGTGTACGATGGATTCTGCACACAGCGGATTATCCGGCTTCTCAGCTTAAGCATTCCATCTGTTTTTGCCTTATCCAGCCTGCCACAGAACATAATTTCTTTCTTTTTCTCTAGCAAATCAATTACTGCGGGACAGCATGAGGTTAATGAAAATTCTATCCGGTCTTCAAATTCATGTATTTGTCTTGGAAAATCCCTGCAGGTTTTAGAAAGAATACCTTCTCCATGCTTCTGTACCAGCTTACAAAGCTTCTGCTGCGTTAAAAACGGACATTCCCCGGCGTTATTCAAATGAATCACCATGGAACCGTCTTTTTCTGTCAGGTAATCGGATAGCTGCTGTTTCGTCCATTTTGTACAGGTATCTTCATCTATCGCAATCTTCCACTCCTTACAGCAGGTAATCGGACACTCTGACGCAAGACATCGGAACGCATCATAAAAATCTGTTTTTATTTCTTTTTCGGGCATTTTTGTTCACTTTCTGCTTTTTTATGATTATTCTATTTTATTACATTTTATATATTTCTGCAAACGTGAAAACCTGCTGCTGGCAGCTTTTCTGTACGTTTATGCAAATCAGCACCTTATTTCCCGGCCAGTCCTTACAAGGACTTTTTATTTGCCTTTGACTACTGGCTCACCCGTAAACGGGTCAATATACTCTTTAAGACTTAACTGGTCATATGCTTGATCATCCATGAGCTGATTCTTTATATACTCTTCGATTTTCTTCGCATTTTTTCCGCATGTGTCTACATAGTAACCTCGACACCAAAATTTACGATTGCCATATTTGTACTTTAAGTTTGCATGCCTATCAAATATCATTAACGAACTTTTTCCCTTTAAATATCCCATGAATTCTGAAACACTTATATTGGGTGGTATTCTTACTAACATGTGTATATGGTCTGGGCAACATTCGGCTTCTATTATTTCTACGCCTTTTCTCTTGCATAGTGTACTTAATATATTTGCCACGTCTGCTTTTATTGATCCATAAATTACCTGCCTTCTAAATTTTGGTGCAAATACAATGTGATATTTGCACTCCCACGTTGTGTGTGATAAAGTATTCTTATCCATCTTGGATACCTCCTTTGTTATATGTAGTG
>CAYWXJ010000019.1:20719-23830 GCA_964462405.1 uncultured Eubacterium sp. | reverse complement strand
AATCCTATATAGAACTAAAAGGCGGAAGCTGTCATGTGATTACGGAAGAAGAAGGGATTCCGGGATCGGTAGAAGGTATATTTGTACTTGGCGGGGATGGAACACTGATTCGCGCAGCGGGAATTGCTTCGGAGAAGGATATTCCTTTGATTGGAGTAAATTTAGGTCATTTAGGTTACCTGTGTGAATTAGAAGAGCATAATGTATGTTCTGCCATTGAAGAGATTATGCAGGGAAATTATATTATAGAGGAACGTATGATGTTAAGCGGAAGCCCTGTGACCAGAAAAGAAGGCGCACAGATTCCCCAGAAGGCATTGAATGATATTGTTATCTGCAGAAAGGGAGCATTGCAGCTTGTAGAATTAACGGTATCTGTAAATGGGGAATATTTGAATACTTTTCGGGCAGACGGAATCATTGTTGCAACGCCTACCGGTTCTACCGGTTATAGTATGTCTGCGGGAGGGCCGATCGTAGATCCCAAAGCGCGTATGATCTTGATTACACCGATCAATTCGCATAATCTGAATGCAAAAAGTATTGTCATAGATGCGGAGGACGAGGTTACCATAGAGCTTAGGCGCAGACAGCCGCAAAATGATGAAAAGGTAGATATAAATATAGATGGAGAACCGGCGGCAGAGCTGTCCGTGGGGGATTCCATTACCATACGGGCTGCGGAACAGAAGACAAGAATTATAAAGCTGAGTAAGATCAGCTTTTTAGAAATATTGAGAAAGAAAATGCAGATTTATTCTTAATTCTAAAAACCAGGAAGAAGCGAGGTCATCAGATGAAATCAAAAAGACATGTGAAAATCTTAGAATTAATTCGGAAAAATGACATAGAAACGCAGGAAGAACTTTCAGATTATTTGGAAAAAGAAGGTTATCAGGTAACACAGGCAACGGTATCAAGAGATATTCGGGAGTTGAAGCTGACAAAGGTTGCCATGAACAATGGCAGACAAAAATATGTAGTATTAGCAGAGAATACGGAAGATATGTTAGAAAAATATACCCGTATTTTTCAGGATGGATTTGTGTCTATGGATATGGCACAGAATATTCTGGTCATAAAAACTGTTTCCGGCATGGCAATGGCAGTAGCTGCGGCCTTAGATGCCATGGACTGTCATGAGATAGTAGGAAGTATCGCCGGAGATGATACGATTATGTGTGCAGTTCGTACAGTCGATGATACCATAGCATTGATGGAGCGGCTGCGGAAAATAGTCGGAGAAGCCCCTAAATAATGAGTTCTACAGGTAGAGAGTAGAAGGAGATTATATGTTACAGAATATACACGTAAAGAACTTAGCCCTGATTGATGAAGCAGAAGTAGAGCTTACACCGGGACTAAACATTATGACAGGTGAAACAGGAGCAGGGAAATCAATTATTATCGGTTCTGTCAGCCTTGCTTTAGGAGAAAAAGTACCAAAAGAAATGATTCGGGAAAATGCACCATATGGTCTGGTGGAATTGACATTTTCTGTCGAAAATGAACAGGTAAAAAAGGCATTGGAAGCAATGGAAATTTACCCGGAAGACGATTATCTGATCTTAAGCAGAAAAATCGTAAATGGCAGAAGTGTTTCTAAAATCAACGCAGAAACAGTTCCGGTTTCAAAGGTCAGGGAAGCAGCAGCTCTGTTGATTGATATTCATGGCCAGCATGAGCATCAGTCTTTGTTGGTTAAGAAAAATCACATAAACATTCTGGATGAATATGCGAAGAAGAAGCTTAAGAAAGAAAAGGAACAGTTAAAGGCTTCCTATGAAATTTATAAAAAGTTAAAAAACGAGCTGCAGGAAGCAAGTATGGATACTGCGGAGAGAGAGCGTGAAATATCTTTTCTTGCGTATGAGGTGGAAGAAATAGAGGAAGCGCAGCTTAGAGCGGGAGAAGACGAGGAGTTAGAGCAGGAGTACAGACGTCTTGGAAACGGTCAAAAGATTTTAGAAGCAGTCACAGGAGCTTACAGTAAGACGTCCGAAGGGTTTGAGTCCGCAACGGAACAGATTAGCCATGCCTTAAAGAACCTGTCTTCTGTAGCGGAATATGACGAACAACTGTCAGGCTTTGAAAACCAGTTGACAGAAATTGATAATTTATTGAATGATTTTAATCGTGAATTGGCATCCTATCTGTCAGATGCATCCTTTGATGAAGAAACTTTTGCAGAAGTAGAAAACCGGTTAAATACCATAAATCGTCTGAAGTCAAAATATGGAAATACAATCGAAGAAATTTTAGACGCCTGCAGGGAGAAGAAGGAACGGTTAGAGAAGCTTGCGGATTACGATGCCTATCTTGCAAATCTGCAGCAGGAATTTCAAAAAAGTGAAAAAGAAGTAGAAAAGAACTCGGAAATCATTTCAAAAATTCGTAAGGAAGCAGCTTCAGAATTAACGGAAGCCATTCGCAAAGAGCTTATGGATTTGAATTTTTTGGATGTTTCTTTTTCCATGAAATTTGAAAAAATGGAGCATTTTACAGCAAATGGATATGATGATGCGGAATTTTTGATTTCCACCAATCCGGGCGAGCCGCAGAAGTCTTTAGAGAAGATTGCTTCCGGCGGTGAGCTTTCGAGAATTATGCTGGCAATTAAAACCGTACTGGCAGATACAGATGCAGTGGAGACTTTGATTTTTGATGAAATTGATACCGGAATCAGCGGCAGAACTGCCCAGATGGTATCCGAGAAAATGAATGCATTAGGAAGAAGCCATCAGATTATCTGTATCACCCATCTTCCTCAAATTGCGGCTATGGCTGACAGTCATTATCTGATTGAAAAATCAGTATCCAATCAGACTACGATTTCTACCATACGTCCGTTAGAGCAGCAGGATAGTGTCAAAGAGCTTGCAAGAATCCTTGGCGGTGTAAAAATTACAGACACGGTCTTAGAAAGTGCCAGAGAAATGAAAGAATTGGCAGCAAATACAAAAAAATCTTTGGGTGAAGAAAAATAAATGGCACATACTAAGAAGGATACAAAAGGTATCCTTCTTTTTTTAGAAAATACGAAAGGAGTGCACATATGATTTATCATAAGTTATGGCAGTATAAAAACCGGATTTTTCTGGCAGGTATGGC
>CAYWXJ010000019.1:0-20709 GCA_964462405.1 uncultured Eubacterium sp. | reverse complement strand
TACATTGGGTATCCTTCTTTTTTTTCAGAAACAGAAGAGGCCCATTTTTAATTTATATGAAAGGAGTCCTTGCAATGATTTATCATAAATTCCAGAAATGTGGGAAGAAACTGTTTCTGGTATTATTTATATGCCTGTTGTTTTTTGCAGGAAATCTGTTATATGATTCCATACCGGATGAATTATATGTAGTAAACGGAGAAGAAGAAAATATTCACTTTTCTGTTCCTGTAAGTATTGAAAAAGAAGAGGAAAGTGTTGCAGTATTTCAAAATAATACAAAAACTACCGGATTGAAAAATATGGAAAAGGATTATCAATTATCCTGTAAATTCCTGAGTTTTATTCCGGTAAAAGAGGTATCTGTTCATGTGGTGGACAGAAGCTATGTGATGCCTTCCGGAATGCCAATCGGAATTTATACAAAAACAGAGGGAGTCTTAATTATCGGAACCGGAAAAGTCACTTCTGAAAATGGATTGAACTATGAGCCGGCAGACCAGCTTGTAAAGAGCGGGGATTACATTATGACAGTAAACGGAACAAAAATCTCAAAAAAAGAAGATTTGATTGAGATGGTAAGTGAATCAAAAGGTAAGGCTTTAATCTTAGGAATTTTGCGGGAGGAAGAACCCATAGAATTAAAAATAGAACCGGTAGCGTCAGCAGATGGTTCTTATAAGCTTGGAATATGGGTGAGAGATGACATGGCAGGTGTCGGTACATTGACTTATGTGAAAAAGGACTTGGAATATGGGGCTTTAGGACATCCGGTGAGTGATGCGGATACGGGAAGCACAATCTCTCTTGCAGAAGGAAAAATATATAATACAGACATTGTAGGGATTGTAAAAGGAGAAGACGGAGCACCGGGCGAATTAACAGGGGTCATTAATTATAACGAAAAGTATTGTTTAGGAACGATTCAGGAGAATACGAAAACGGGAATTTATGGTGAATTAGACCGGATACCCGATGAAATGGAGCAGACATATGCTGAGGTCGGATTAAAGCAGGAAATTGAAAAGGGCGAAGCGTATATTTTTTCTTCCTTAGACGGAATAACGCAGATGTATCAAATAGAAATAGATGAAATTGATTATAATAATAAAGAGAAAAATAAAGGGATTCTTTTTCATGTGACTGACGAGCGGCTTTTAGAGAAAACGGGAGGAATTGTTCAGGGAATGTCAGGAAGTCCGATATTGCAAAATGGAAGGATTATCGGCGCAGTAACACATGTATTTATTTCCGATGCGACAAAGGGATATGGGATATTTATTGAAACAATGCTAAATCAAAATCAGACGGATTGAAAAATAAAGAAAATAACGACAGGTTTCGACATAAAAAATGAAAGAAAACAGTAATAATGCAAAGGTATTTGAAAAACACGACAAAATTAGGTTAAGAACGACTCAGCCTGTCGAAAAGTGCGAAAATTTATGATTGAATCAAAGGGGTGAGATGCTTATAATACAAATAGTTTCGATTTTAGCCATAAGAAGAGAAAAATACTTGTGGAATTTGACCGAACAAAATGTTTTAGGAGGATAAAATTTGGAATGGGAAAATTAAATGTTGCAATAGCAGACGACAATGAAAGAATGCTGCGGTTATTAGGAGAAATTATTCGCAGTGATGAAGAATTGGAGGTAGTCGGTACGGCAAAAGATGGGGAAGAAGCTTGTAAAATGATAAAAGAGAAAGAACCGGATGTAGTTCTGCTGGATATTATAATGCCGAAGTTAGATGGTCTTGGCGTTTTGGATAAGATAAAACGTGATGCAACGATTAAAAAGTATCCGTCTTTTATTATGATAAGTGCTATCGGGAATGAAAAAATTACAGAAGATGCTTTCTTATCCGGTGCAGATTATTACATTATGAAGCCTTTTGACAATAATATGGTAATCAACCGGATCAAACAGGTAAAGAAGACTTTGGAGCCGCCAAGAAGTGAGAAACGTAAAGTAAATGCTTATGAGAAATTTGAAAAGAATGAAGAAAAAGCGCCGCGGAATTTAGAAACAGATGTAACAAATATCATTCATGAAATCGGAGTGCCTGCTCATATTAAAGGCTATCAGTATTTAAGAGAGGCAATTATGATGTCTGTAGATGATATTGAGATGTTAAATTCTATTACAAAAATTCTTTACCCTACAATAGCCAAAAAATATCAGACCACACCAAGCCGGGTAGAGCGTGCAATCCGTCATGCGATTGAAGTAGCATGGAGCAGAGGGAAGATGGATACCATTGACGAATTATTTGGCTATACGATCAATAACGGAAAAGGTAAACCTACAAATTCCGAATTTATCGCGCTGATTGCGGATAAGATTCGTTTGGATTATAAGCATAGTACAGCTTTTTAGTACTTTTTATTGCTGATGAAATGGAGTATAATAGACCTATCATATGATAATATGGGAGGTCTATTTTTATGAAAAAAATACTTTTTGCGTCATCGGAAGCAGTACCCTTTATCAAGACCGGAGGTCTTGCAGATGTGGTGGGTTCTCTGCCAAAGTATTTCGATAAAAAGAAATATGATGTACGAGTGATTTTGCCGAAATATGCATGTATGGAAGAAAAGTTTCAGGAAAGACTTAAATTTGTAACCCATTTTTATGTAGATTTAGGCTGGCGCAAGCAGTATGCCGGAATATTTGCGACAAAAGAAGACGGTATACAATATTACTTTATCGACAATGAGTTCTATTTTGCAGGGAACCATCCTTATGGAGAAATCTATCAGGATGTAGAGAAATTTGCATTTTTTTCAAAAGCAATCTTAGAGGCTCTTGATAAAATTGAGTTTATTCCCGACATAATTCATTGCAATGACTGGCAGACCGGGCTGGTACCGGTATTTTTGAAAAATGTTTATGATACGAATGAAAGGTATCGGAAGATTCGTACTGTATTTTCGATTCATAATATCTGTTTTCAGGGAAGGTGGATGATCCATGAGGTTATGGATATTACAGGACTTCCGGAGAGACTATTTTCTGCAAAAGGTCTGGAAACCTATCATGAATCGAATTACTTAAAGGGCGGTATTGTCTATGCAGATGCAGTAACCACAGTGAGCAAAAATTACGCGAAGGAAATCATGACACCGGAAGGCGGGGAAGGACTTGACGGCGTACTGCGCTACTACAGCGATAAGCTGTTTGGCATCTTAAATGGATTGGATTATGAAGAATTTAATCCGGAAAAAGACCGTTATATACCATATCATTTCAATACTTCTAATGTTGTGACAGAAAAAGCGAAAAATAAAGAAAAACTGCAGGAGCTTTACGGACTGCCGAAAAAGCCGGATACGTTTTTGATTGGTATGGTATCGAGAATGTCTAATCAGAAGGGCTTTGATCTCGTGGCATATATTTTAGATGAATTTCTTGCCGGCGAAAATGTGCAGCTTGTGGTACTTGGCACAGGCGAGGAACGGTATGAAAATATGTTCCGATATTATGCCGGAAAATATCCGGATAAGATTTCTGTTAATGTCGGCTATTCTGAAAATACAGCGCATCTGGTATATGCAGGTGCTGATGCCTTTTTAATGCCGTCATTGTTTGAACCCTGCGGGTTAAGCCAGTTGATGAGTCTTCGGTATGGAACCGTTCCAATTGTTCGTGAAACAGGCGGCTTAAAGGATACCGTAGAGCCTTACAATAAGTTTACCCAGGAAGGAACCGGCTTTTCCTTTGCCAATTATAATGCCCATGAAATGAAAGGGGTCATACAGAATGCAATGGAAGTATACTATACACAAAAACCGGAGTGGCAGGCTCTTATGCTCCGGGGAATGAAAGAAAATTTCTCCTGGAAGAACTCTGTAGAAGAGTATGCAAAGCTCTACGAAAATGTTTGTCAGATTACAGGGTGATAAAGCCGGATGCACGTTCAAAGAAATAGACGTGATTGGAAAGGATCTCTTCTTCGAGTACCTGTGATGCATTCACTTCCTGAATAATCTGATTTAAGTCAGACACATTTGTATGTTCATCCTTAGGAATCAGCAGTACTTCATGGATACTGCTGGGAAGAATGTAAAGGTCACTGTTTTGTGATTTTGCAAAATCAGACAGTACGTCCGGATAAAGAATTGCAGATGCTCCATAGAGCTTGATCTTGTTGGATAATACATACATCATCGGAAGATCGGATAAAACATCCGGATCACAGGAAACAGCAGGAAACTCCTGACACATGGATTTTAAAACCTCCCCCATACTCTTTAGCTCATAAGGAAGCAATATGGGGGTGTTTTTAATTGCAAGCTCGTAAAGTAAATCTGCAGTAACGCCCCAGAAATCGAGATGATGATTGTGAATCAGAATCGTAGCGTTTCCGTTTGGCGTATTCGGCAGAAAACAGCAGAAGACTACTGCTAAGTCCAGAAAGCGAAAATGGGGGACATCCTCTAATAATTCCAGATTCTGTTCGTAATGGATAAGCTTGTAGATAATATGATATTTGACCTTGCTATAATCCGTGAAGAAGGAAAGGTCCATATTAACTTTCGGAAGATTATCCTGATAGGAAGCGATAATGTCATCCAGAATGGACGATAGTGTTTTTCCGGAAAGATAGTCTTCATAATAGTAATTTAAATAGACGGTAGGCGCAATATTAACAGAAGGCTGCTGAATGGTCAGTCCGTCTAATTGGATATTGTTATTTTTCGTCACGGAATGCAAAGATACGGTGACATGATCCCCGAAATACTTCTGAAGCGAAGTAACAGTAGAGGTTTTAAAAGTTTCATAGTTCATGTAATAACTCCTTATAATCAAAAAGTGGAAATTATGTGCATGAATCTGCTAAATAAGAAAAAAAGATAAAAAGAAAATCCACACAGTGATGCTGTGTGGATTTAATGTATCATTTT
Organism: uncultured Eubacterium sp.; assembly: GCA_964462405.1. Classification (GTDB taxonomy): domain Bacteria; phylum Bacillota; class Clostridia; order Lachnospirales; family Lachnospiraceae; genus Roseburia_B. The sequence goes on along the minus strand of CAYWXJ010000019.1, from coordinate 15,800 downwards.
TCAGGAAAAAAAGCAAGCACTAATTGGATTTTAGTTCCTTCCATAACTGATTGTAAAGATTGGTGCCTTCTTCATCAAGGCTTACATATACTTCACAGTTATCAATGGTAGCCTGATTCGGGAAAATTGTAGTATCGTTTCTTGTTGTCTCATCTAAATTTTCGTAGACAGCAGTATTTGGAGTCGCATAATATACATAGTCAAAATTCATTTTTGCAATATCTTCCCTGCAGAGGAAGTCTAAAAATTTCTCTGCGTTTTCCTGATTCTTGCAGGTCTTCGGAATGAACCAGGAGTCGATCCAGAGATTAGAGCCTTCCTTTGGAACACTGTATGCAAGATTATCTGCAAGGGATTGTGCATAAGCTGCCTCACCGGAATAAACAACAGCAAGAGAAGCATTTCCGGCAGCCATTTCATCACCGGTTTCGTCTACAAAGTAGGCATAGATCAAAGGTTTTTGTTCTAAAAGCATATCAAGTGCTTCCTGCAATTCACTTTCCGCTGTTGTATTTAAAGAGTATCCAAGCTGCTTTAACGGAACTAAGAAGCAGTCACGGACGCTGTTTTCCATAATGATTTTTCCTTCATACTTGGTATCCCAGAGAACATTCCAGGTATCTGTTTCGGAAGCATCTACTTCATCCGTATTATAGAGAATACCTACAGTGCCGTAGAAGTAAGGAAGCGTATATTTGTGTTCCGGGTCAAAGGAAGCAGAAGAGTCGATAATCTGCTGGTTAATATTCTGATACTCCGGAATATTCTCATAGTTCACTTCAAGGACTTCACCTTCTTCAATCAGCTTTTGAATCATATAATCAGAAGTACAGAGCAAATCATAATCAATAGAGCCTGCTTTGTATTTGGTGTACATTTCCTCCGGGCTTTCATATTCTTCATATTCGATTTTGATGCCGGTTTCCTCCTCAAACATTTTAAGTGCATCCGGGTCAAAATACTTTCCATAGTTTAATACAGTCAGGGTGTTTCCGCTGTCTGCAGAGCCGCCGCAGCCGGAAAGGGCAGCAGCCGCAAGGAGTAAAGTGGTAAGGCATAAAAATCTTTTTTTCATCATAGTTCTCTCCTTTAATTTATAATATCGTTCTTCTTTGAAGAACGGAAATTCATTACCAAAAGCAGTATCAATGCAATCGCAAATAAAAGAGCGGACAGAGCATACATTTCCGGCTTAATCCCTTTTCTCAATTCAGTATAAAGCATAGTAGATAAAGTATTAACCCCGGCACCCTTTGTAAAGTAGGTAATGGAGAAATCGTCTAATGACATGGTAACAGCCATTAAAAAACCGGAAAATACACCGGAACGAATATCCGGCCAGACGATTTTATAAAATGCGTAAAGCGGTGTGGCGCCTAAATCCATAGCTGCTTCATAAGCGGACCGGCTGGTCTGGTTTAATTTAGGAAGCACATTTAAAATAACATACGGGATGTTAAAGGTTAAATGGGCAATCAATACAGTAGAAAAACCAAGCTTTGTAAAACGTACAAACAGCAGCATCATAGAGATACCAGTAACAATATCCGCATTTAAAAGGGGGATATTCGTCGCACCAAGCAGAATTGCTTTTCTGTTGCGGCGCATTGCCTGAATACCGATTGCTGCTAAAGTTCCGATAATCGTGGCTAAGACAGAAGCAGTTAATGTAATCTGTAATGTCATGATAAAAGCAGCCATAATCGTTTCGTTTTGAAACATGGAAATATACCATTTCGTTGTAAATCCGCCCCAGGCGACTCTGGATTTGGAATTGTTAAAGGACAGCACAACAAGTACCAGAATCGGGAGATATAAAAAGAGAAAAATGATAGCCATATAAAGTCTGCTGCAAGCCTTTTTTACCATATTGCGGTTCCCTCCCCTTCTTTATTGTGTGAGTTCATAAATGCCATGCTGGCAATTACAAATATCATAAGTACAATGGATAATCCACTGCCCATATGCCAGTTCATATTCTGCATAAATTCCTGTTCAATAACATTGCCGATCAGAAGTACCTTACCGCCTCCTAACAAATTCGAGATAACGAAAGAGGTCAGTGCCGGTACAAATACCATAATAATACCGCTTAATACACCGGAAACCGTAAGCGGCATAATAATTTTGATAAAGACCTGTATTTGATTTGCCCCTAAATCCCTTGCTGCGTCAATGACATCAGAAGAGATTTTATTCATGGAATTGTAAACAGGCAGAATCATAAAAGGCAAAAAATCATATACCATACCAAAGACAACTGCTGAGGAGGTATTTAGTAATTGAAATTGCGGAAGTCCCATTGCTCCTAAAATTGTATTCAAAATACCATTATTAGAAAGCAGAAGCTGCCAGGCTAAGATACGCAGCATAAAATTCATCCACATTGGAAGGACAAAAATAAATACAACAAAGTTCTGGTGCTTGATTTTCATTTTGTTTAAAATCATAGCCAGAGGATAAGACAGAATCAGGCATATAATCGTACATAGCAGGGCAAGCTTTAACGAAAGCAGAAGAGCTTTCATGTGTACCGGTTCTGCAATAGCAAAAATATTTTCAAATGTAAAATTGCCGGAAGAATCGGTTATGCCATAATATAAGATCATTAAAATCGGCAGTACAATAAATCCGATAATCCATACAATATAGGGACCGGTCAAAAATTGCCGCTTGAATTTATTCATCCATTTCCACCGCCTTTTCATCATTGGATTCCGGTTTATTCATAATCTGAATATTAAAGGGAATAACCCGGATTCCTACGTGAGTTCCAATCGGGAACATTTTTGTGGTATGAACCAGCCAGTCATAACCGTTAGCATGAACTTCGATTTCATAGTGGACCCCTTTAAAGATGATGGAGGTAACATCACCCTCCATAAATCCCTGTGAAGGGTCTACTAATTCCACATCCTCCGGACGGATGACAACGTCAACCGGCTGATTTCTATCAAATCCGGTGTCAACACAGGGAATTTTAGTTCCTAAGATTTCAACCAGTTTATCTTCCGGCATAATGCCGTCAATAATATTGCTTTCACCAATAAAGTCCGCTACGAAAGCGTTGATGGGTTCATTATAAATATCCTCCGGTGAACCGATCTGCTGGATGTATCCCTGGTTCATAACGACAATCTTATCCGACATGGTCAGGGCTTCCTCCTGGTCATGGGTAACATAGACAAAAGTGATGCCAAGCTCTTCTTTTAAACGAATCAATTCATATTGCATATCCTGACGAAGTTTTAAATCCAATGCGCCAAGGGGCTCATCTAAAAGCAGAACCTTCGGCTCATTTACGATTGCCCTTGCAATGGCGATACGCTGCTGCTGGCCGCCGCTTAAGGAGTCTACGGTGCGGTTCTCATAGCCGTCTAAGTTTACCAGTTTTAAAGCATATTTGATCTTATCATCAATATAAGCTTTGCTTTTTTTGCTGATTTTCAGGCCAAAAGCGATGTTTTCCGCAATGGACATGTGGGTAAACAGTGCATATTTCTGGAAAACCGTATTTAACTTTCTTTCATTTGGAGGGAGATTTGTAATATCTTTTCCGTCGAAAAAGACCTGACCTGCATCCGGTGTTTCAAATCCGCCTAAAATACGGAGCGTGGTGGTCTTGCCGCAGCCGGAAGGACCAAGCAGCGTCATAAATTCATTTTCCTTTATACTCAAATCTAAATCATCTAAAATCATATCACCGTCAAATGATTTTGAAATATGAGAGAGATGAATTAATTCTTTTTCCATTGTAAAAGCCTCCTTATGTAAAACGATTCAAATTAAAAACTAGGGGGAGTTGTGACCCAGAGCACAACTGCATCATGCTTGCCGGGATTTTCTAAATGATGCCGTTTCGTAGACGGAAATGCAAAGGATTCTCCGGTGTGCAAGGTATATTTTTGTGTACCGAAGATCAGTTTTACCGTACCTCTCAGTACATAACCAAATTCTTCCCCTTCATGGGGCAGCAGGTCTTCGGAAACACCGCCGGGCTTTAAGGTAAGCCGGATCGGTTCCATGCTGTTTTTTTGTGCGTTTGGAATAATCCATTCGATGACAGTATTCTGTTCTTCATCTATTTTTTTAAAGTAATCATCTTTTTTAAAGACAATCTGTTCCGGCTTCGGCTCTGCAAAAAACTCTGCCGGTGTTGTGCCAAGACATTGGATAATGTCCAGAAGCGTACTGACAGAGGGCGTGTTCTGGTTGCGCTCAAGCTGTGATATGAATCCTTTGGTAAGCTCGGCCCGGTCAGCAAGCTCCTGTTGGGTAAGCCCATAAAAGACCCGAAGTTCTTTCATTCTTTTTCCTATATCCATGAACTGTCTCCTTTGTATTGTTAATAGTAGATTAAAAGTTTACTAATTATAAACAAACCAGGAATTATTTTATCGGAAATACGAAAAATGTCAATAGGATTTTGGAAATAAATTGAGGTTTCAGAGAAGTTTTTGAAAATTTTGTAAATGATTTCAGAAATTAGATGCAAAAAACCTCCCGGCATATAACTTTTAAGAGCACTTCAAGTTATATTCCGGGAGGTTTTTTGCCGCATTAACTACGGTTGAAACATAGAAATATTTCCGACTCCATTTACAGGAGCTTTGAAAATCGTATCCTCGTTACCGACTGCACTAAAATAAATATAGCCGGAAGTAACATTAATATTTGTAAAGTTTCCTTCCTTAATTACCTGATAGTTGCTGCCGTCGGTGTTTACTCTGCAGAGGGCAGCATCGTCATTGAGATTATTCCGCTGAAAATAAATGACATCTCCATAGACATTATAATATTCGATCCGGTCAGGAATTATCTGCGAAGGTGTAGGATTTGAACGTGCCAGCTTCATAAGCGAATAATTCTGGTTACAGTCTAAAAAATAAATGTTTTCATTGTCTGCGGACGGCATCCAGTAATTGCCCTGACAGATGACGTTGGTATTTCCGGTGGAAGTGTCCATCTGGTAAATGTTATGGTTATCCTTGATTCCGTTATAATAGAAATATTGTCCGTTGGCAGAACAGGTAAAGTACGGATTTTTGTCTACCTGTTCTTTTTTAGAGCCGTCAATTTTGATTCGGTAGAGTGTAGAAGCAGTATCGGAATCATAATGTATGTAATAGATGTAATTTCCGATTAATGATGCATAGATGGAAGGGTCGGGGTCTAATACGAGTACCTTACCGGTCTTTAGATCGTAACGGCAAAGACTGTTCGTATTAATATGCAGGAATGAAAACTTGTTATTCCCGTCCGCATTGTTGCGCACATAATATACATAGTTATCATCCGCATTAATAAAAGAGGCAATATCTGCCTGAAGCTTCTTTAGATTCTCCCCATTTGCATCCATGGAATAAAGATGATGGTTGTCGTTTGGGTTACTGAAATAGATGGTGTCGTTATGTTCGCAGAAAATGCCGTTATTATATAAGTTGCCCGGTGTATTACCATTTACGAAGGAAGCATTCCAACGGGTCCTCGTGGAATAATAGTGGTATCCTGTAAGTCCGGCAATTACTGCAATAATCAGAAATAGAATGAAAAAATGTTTTATACGATTCATAACTGACTCTCCTTTGATTTTTTGCTTAAATAGATTATAACTTTCATAAACTAAAGTTGCAAGGGCGTCTTGCCATCTAAAGTTGATTGTTATATGATAATAGTATCAGGGTTAATAAGTTATACGTCTTCTATTTGCATGGAAAAGCATGGCTTTTTGACCCGCAATTACAGGCAGCGAGAGTTGAAAGAAGAGTCTGCGCCGGATTGATACATGGAGGAGATTATGAGAGAATTGCAGGAGATACGTGCAGATATTTCTGCTATTGATGAGCAGATTTTGCATCTGTATAAGGAACGTATGCAGCTTACGGAGGAGGTTGTGGAACATCGGCTTGCAGCAGGTAAGAAAATATTTCATTTTATACAGGTAGAAGCTTTTGATTTTAAAAATGCGAGAGTTGTATTCCAGGGGGTCGAGGGGGCATACAGCCAGCAGGCGCTGCAGGAATTTTTCGGAGCGGATACGAAGAGCTATCATGTGGATACCTGGCGGGATGCTATGGAAGCCATTGCAGGAGGCGAGGCAGATTATGCAGTACTTCCCATTGAAAATTCTTCAGCGGGAATTGTATCGGAAAATTTTGATTTATTAGTAGAATATGATAATTGTATTATCGGCGAACAGATTATAAAAATAGACCATTGCCTGTTGGGATTAAAGGACGCGGAAATCTCTGATATTACAGATGTTTATTCCCATCCCCAGGCATTGATGCAGTGTTCAAAGTATCTCGGAGAACACAATGAATGGGAAAAGCACAGTATGAAGAATACGGCAGGTTCTGCAAAGAAGGTGCAGGAAGAACATAAGAAAAATCAAGCAGCGATCGCAGCAAAGATTACTGCAGATATTTATGATTTAAAAGTATTAGCGGAGGCTGTCCAGAATAACACTTCAAATTCTACGAAATTTATCATTGTAACAGGAAAAAAAGTATTTCAAAAAAATGCAAATAAAATAAGCATCTGCTTTGAAATTCCCCATAAGAGCGGTTCATTGTATCAGACTCTTTCTCATTTTATTTACAATAATTTGAATATGAATAAAATTGAATCAAGACCCATTCAGGGCAAGGCCTGGGAATACCGGTTTTTTATAGATATTGAAGGAAATCTGACAGACGGAGCCGTACAAAATGCATTGAACGGCTTAGAGGATGAAACAGAAGGTTTAAAGATTCTTGGAAATTACTAAAAAGCAGCATAGAAGGAGCAGAAAATGAGCAGTACAAAGGAATTGATTTTATTTAAGGATTTTGAGAATGGCAAATTATTTTATGATTTCACATGGCTGATAGAGAATTATGAGAATGATTTTTATAATAGAGAAGATATGGCGGCATTATACTATGAATGTTTCCATGCGTTGATGGAAATTTCCGTCAGTCACGGCTTTGAAGGTAATCTGTGGCATAATTATCTTGCATTTATTTTAATTAATAATGAAAATGCATACAGCAGGGCCTGTGAGATCCGGGGAGAAGTGGAGGGAACCATCAACCAGATCGCATTGCATGATTTTGCTATTTTTAAAGTATTATTTGATTTTGACTTACATATATTAGAAACGGCGTTCGGCGTTACCGGGGCGGACATGATTACAGATTATCAGAGCACGGACAGAAGCAGTAAGGTGTTCAATCAGCGTATCAGAGACCGTATTTGTGAATTGAGCGTACATTTAGATGAGGCAGAGGATGTAGAAGCATTTAAAGCCGCTGTGACAAAATTTTATCAGGACTTTGGGGTTGGAAAGCTTGGACTGCATAAAGCATTCCGCATTGAGCATAGCAATCAGGGGGCAGAGATTATTCCGATTACCAACATTGCCCATGTGAAATTAGACGATTTAGTAGGCTATGAAATCGCTAAGAAAAAGCTGATTGACAATACGGAAGCCTTTGTTAACGGGAAGCAGGCGAATAACTGTCTGCTGTTCGGAGATGCAGGTACGGGCAAATCTTCCAGCATCAAGGCGATTGTCAATCAGTATTATGACAGAGGTCTTCGTATGATTGAAATCTATAAACATCAATTTCAGGATTTGAATGATGTAATCGCCCAGATTAAGAACCGCAATTATAAGTTTATTATTTATATGGATGATCTGTCCTTTGAAGAATTTGAAATTGAATACAAGTATTTAAAGGCGGTCATTGAGGGCGGACTAGAGAAAAAGCCGGAAAATGTACTTATTTATGCAACTTCAAACCGCAGACATTTAGTTCGTGAGAAATTTTCCGATAAAGCGGAATTAGCGGATGATCTTCACAACAATGATACGGTGCAGGAGAAGCTTTCATTAGTAGCAAGATTTGGTGTGCAGATTTATTTCGGCGCACCGGATAAGAAACAGTTTCAGCAGATTGTAAAAGCGCTTGCAGAAAAATACCAGATTCAGATGAAGGAGGAAGAGTTATTATTAGAAGCCAATAAATGGGAACTTAGCCATGGTGGGCTTTCGGGAAGAACGGCACAGCAGTTTATCAACTATCTGTTAGGACAAGAAGGAGAATAACAAATCGAAAGGATGGGGGGTATTCATGAAGATTACGACTTTTGCAGCAATTTATATTGGTTCCTATGAAGTGAGCCTGAAAATATTTGAGCTGTCAGCTAAAAAGCCTATCCGGGAAATCGACCATGTAAGGGCAAGGGTAGAACTTGGTAAGGATTCCTACCAAAAGGGATATATTGGCTATGAATTGATGGAAGAATTAGGCAATGTTTTGGCGGAATACAAGAAAATTATGGAGAGTTATAAAGTAGACGATTATACTGCTTATGCAGGAGGTGTGTTCCGTGATACGAAAAATGAGCTGTTTGTGTTAGATCAGCTCTATATTCGTACCGGAATCCGCATACAGGTGCTCAGCAATTCGGAGCATCGCTTTGTCGGTTATAAATCTGTAGCGTTTCGGGAAGAATTTGATGAAATGACAAGACAGGGAGCAGCAGTCGTGGATGTGGGCGGCGGCAGTATCCAGATCACTCTGTTTTCGAATGGGAAAGTCGTGACGACACAGCATATGGTATTAGGAACCATGCGTCTTAGAGAGCAGCTTTCGACCATTGAAAATTCGGTGGCACATTATGAGAATCAGCTGGAGGAATTGATTAATAAAGACTTGGAAGTATTTAAGTCTTTGTACATGAAAAATAATAAAATGAAATATGTCATTTTCATGGGAGATTACATCATGGAAATGATGAAAAAAGCAGAGAAAAAGAGAAGCAGTATCGTAAGCTCTGAGAAATTTGTAAAAGCGATGCGTAAATTCTACAAAAAGAATATTGAACAGATTGCTTCTGAACTGAATCTTTCGAATGAGAATGATCCGCTGCTTTTGCCATATCTTGTACTGTATACAAGGATTACTGAGGAATTAAATGCAGAAGAGATTTGGGCACCGGGAGTCAATGTCAGTGACGGTATGGCATATGAGTATGCGGAGAAGCACCATATTATCAAACCGGCACATGATTTTGATGAGGATATTATTTCTGCTGCAAAACAGCTTTCGAAACGATATGAAAGCTTTTCCCCGCATATCAATGCCTTGACGAAGATGTCCACTCTGATTTTTGATGCTATGAAAAAAGTGCATGGTATGGAAATGAGAGAACGTCTGCTGCTGCAGGTAGCAGCCATCCTTCATGACTGCGGCAAATATGTCAGTCTGGCAAGGGGACCGGAGTGTGCTTACAACATCATTATGGAATCGGAGATTATCGGACTGACACATTTAGAGCGGGAAATCATAGCGCGAACCGTATTGTATAATACCTATCCGCTGGATGAGTATGAAGAGTTAGCAGATCTGTTAGACCAGAGAAGCTATATGACAGTGGCTAAGCTGTCTGCAATTCTTCGGGTGTCAAATGCTATGGACAGAAGCCATAAGCAAAAATTTAAGAATGTAAAAGCATCTATTCGCGGAAAGCAGTTAGTCATTACCATAGAAACAGTGAATGATGTTATTTTGGAAAAGGGACTTTTTGATGCAAAGGCTGAATATTTTGAAAGAGTATTTGGTATGAAACCGGTGATTAAAGAAAAACGGACATACAATTAGGGGTGAGCAGATGGAAAATGAGAAAATATTTACAAATCCGGGAAATTATGAAAACAGAGAACTAAGCTGGCTGAAATTCGACGGCAGAGTTTTAAATGAAGCAAGGGATAAGTCGATTCCTTTGTTAGAGCGGTTAAAATTTGTCAGCATTACATCCTCTAATCTGGATGAGTTTTTTATGGTGCGTGTGGCATCGTTAAAGGATATGGTACATGCAGGATACAAGAAAAAAGATATTGCAGGGATGACCGCAGCCGAACAGTTAGAGGCAATTAATGTAGCTACAAGAAAGCTGGTGGATACGCAGTATTCTACATATAACCGTTCCCTGCTTCCAATGTTAAAGGCAAGAGATATTGAGATTATGGATGCTTATGAAGACTTAAATGAAAAGCAGGTAGCCTTTGCAGATGCTTATTTTATGGAGAATGTCTATCCGGTATTGACGCCTATGGCAGTAGATGCATCCAGACCGTTTCCGTTGATTCGCAATAAGACATTGAACATTGCGGCACTGATTAAGCGGAAGGAATCAGAAGAGATTGAATTTGCAACGGTTCAGGTGCCGTCCGTGCTGCCGAGAATGGTGGAAATTCCATCCGTAAAAGAAGACGGCAGAACCTTTTTGCTGTTAGAGCAGATGATCGAACGAAATATTTCAAAGCTGTTTTTAAACTGCAAGGTAGTATGCGCATATCCTTACCGTATTATGAGAAATGCCGATTTGTCCATTGATGAAGATGAGGCAGCCGATTTGCTGAAAGAAATTCAAAAACAGCTTAAGATGCGTCAGTGGGGAGAGGTTATCCGCTTAGAGATAGAAGATAAAATGGACAAGAAGCTGCTTGCAATTTTAAAAGAAGAATTAAAGGTTAAGGATGCAGATGTATTTAAAATCAATGGTCCGATAGACCTTACCTTTTTGATGAAGCTGTACGGATTAGAGGGCTGTGATGATTTAAGATATAAGAAATATGTACCTCAGAGAGTACCGCAGATCGAGCCGGGAGAGGATATTTTTGCAGAAATCCGAAAAGGCGACATATTGATGCATCACCCTTACCAGACATTTGATCCGGTGGTAGATTTTATCCGTCAGGCAGCAGCAGACCCGGATGTACTGGCAATCAAGCAGACGCTCTATCGTGTCAGCGGCAATTCTCCGATTATAGCCTCTTTAGCACAGGCGGCAGAGAACGGAAAACAGGTATCCGTATTAGTAGAACTGAAGGCACGTTTTGACGAAGAGAATAATATCGTCTGGGCAAAAAAATTAGAAAAAGCAGGCTGTCATGTAATTTATGGTTTGGTAGGATTAAAGACCCACAGCAAGATAGCCCTCGTTGTCAGAAGAGAAGAGGACGGTATCCGCAGATATGTGCATTTAGGAACCGGCAACTATAATGATTCTACGGCAAAATTATATACAGACTGCGGTATTTTTACTTGTTCGGAAGCAATCGGCGAGGATGCTACGGCGGTTTTCAATATGCTTTCCGGTTATTCAGAACCGTTATCCTGGAACCGGTTGGTGGTTGCACCGATCTGGCTTCGTAAAAAGTTTTTAAAGTTAATTAACAGAGAAACAAAACATGCGAAAGAAGGCAGAGAGGGCAAGATCGTTGCAAAGATGAACTCTCTTTGCGATAAAGAAATTATTGCTGCACTGTATGAGGCTTCGGCAGCAGGGGTACAGATTGACCTTGTAGTCCGCGGTATCTGCTGTTTGAGAGTAGGAATACCGGGAATCAGTGAAAATATCAGAGTACGTTCTATCGTGGGTAATTTCTTAGAACACAGCCGTATTTTCTATTTCTATAATGACGGACAGCCGGAAATTTACATGGGAAGTGCGGACTGGATGCCACGTAATTTAGACCGCCGTGTAGAAATTTTATTCCCGGTAGAGGATGAAGAGATCAAAAAGAGCGTATATCATATTCTGGAGGTTGAATTGGCAGATAATATGAAGGCTCACATCTTGAATAAAGACGGAGAATATGAGAAAATAGATAAAAGAGGAAAGACTTTAATTAATTCCCAGGAGCAGTTCTGCAAGGAGGCAAAAATGAAAAAGTCAAATGAGCAGGGGATTTATCAGGAAAGGGTTTTTGTTCCGGCAGAACCAGTGTAACAGCAAAGGAGGGCAAGCTTATGCAAGAGGGCAGAATACTTTTTATGGATTTGGATGCAACATTATTATCTGATGATAAGACGGTTTCCAAAGCGAATCGTCAGGCAATCAGGAAGGCACTTGATCATGGAAATTATGTTGTAGTGGCTACAGGAAGGCCTGTAGAGAGCGGAAGAATCGTCGTAAAAGAACTTGGGCTTACCATGCCCGGCTGCTATATGATTGCATTTAATGGCTCCGTGCTGTATGATTGTTCCGCAGACAGGGTCTTGTACAATAGGACCGTTCCGATTCATTATGTATATCAGTTATTTGAGAAAGCCAGACAGGCAGGGCTTTATATTCAGACTTATAATAAAATGGAAATATTAACAGAGAAGCATTCAAAGGAATTAGATTATTATACTAAGCGGACCAAAATGCGTTATAAATTGCTTTCTGATGCTGCGATGGGCTTAGAGGAAGAACCGCATAAGGTACTTTTGATTAGCTTAGAGAGCAGAAAAGTATTAGAGGATTTTCAAACAGCGAATGCATCCTGGGCAGAAGGAAAGTTAAACAGTTTCTTTTCCTGCAACGAATATTTGGAGTATTGTCCGATCGGGGTCAGTAAGGGCTTGGCGGTTGAGTATCTCTGCAACTTTTTGAATATTCCCATTGAACATACGATTGCAGTCGGTGATGAGAGGAATGATGTTTCCATGATACAGGCTGCGCATATAGGTGTTGCTGTAAAAAATGCAGTAGTTGAAGCAAAGGAAGCAGCGGATTATGTAACAGAGCATGATAACAATCATGATGCTATTAAAGAAGTCATTGAAAAGTTCATTTTAGAAGAAGTATAAAATTTAATCCCCGGCACGGCAGCCTGACTGCTTCCGGGGATTTGCTGCATTGCGCCCGGCGGGCGCATTTTTTAGGTGCAGGTGAACTGTATCTTTGGTTTTACTGTACATCCGCTTTCTCATCTGCCTGATAGTCAAAAAAGTCAAAATCCGCTGTATGCCGGTGCATCATGCGGTCTCCACAGGTGATGCCTACAAAGGAATCTGTAAATTCTCCAAACTTTGAATACTCATCAGAAAATATAGAGGTATCAAAGCATGGTCCATGTCCGTATAGGTTTCCCAGTGTTTCATATCTCTTGAAGAGATAAGTAGTTATAGGCGAAGATTTTCTAAAATCTCATATGGAATAAACAGATGTCCCATGCCGCTTCCTAACTGAATATGGGGCTTGTTACTTCCGTGAAAATCAGAGCCGCCGGAAAGCTTTAAGTCATATTCGTCCGCAAGTCTGCGGATATACCGCTCATCTCCGGGCTGATAAGTGGAATAGAGTGCTTCGATTCCATCTAGACCGCAGGATTTACAGTCTGTAATCAATTCCCGCAATCTTTCATCGCTCATATGATAAAGAATGGGATGTGCTAAAACTGCAATTCCGCCTGCCTCATGAATCAGACCAATGGATTCCTGCGGTGTAATTTTCTCCCTTGCAATATAACAGCGGCAGCCGTCACCGATATATTTTTCAAAAGCATCCGATATAGACTTGATATATCCTTTTTCCAATAAAAATCTTGCAACATGCGCCCTTGTCAAGACTGCATCAGGAAACATTTCCCGCAAAGCCTCTTCCGTAATATCAAAGCCTTCCTCCCGAAGCTTCTGATACATCTTCTGGTTTCGATTATCTCTGTTATCCCGAAAATGCGCTAAATGCTCTAACAGCTTAGGATCTGTTTCATCTAAAAATAATCCTACTATATGAACTTCCTTTTCCTTATATTCGGTGGAAAGTTCAACGCCGGGAATCAGTTCAACAGAAGATTCGGCAGCCGCAGCCTTCGCCTCTGCAATCCCATTTACCGTATCATGGTCCGTTAAAGCAAATGCTGAAAGACCTGCCCGGACAGCTTCTGCTACTAATTCTGTCGGTGTCAGTGTTCCATCGGAGGCGGTGGAATGTACGTGTAAATCTATTTTTCTTGCATTCATTGTGTTTTCTCCTAGTAATTCACTTTTTAATATGGTAAAACCTCCTTGAGAATATCAAGGACGTAATGGTGTACCACCCAACACTGCGCCAACAGTGCCGGGCAAGGGATGGTATTCAGGCTACCACACAGTACAGAACAAGTCTGCGATACACGTATATATTATACTGGAATTATTTTTTAATTACAACCGGAACGTCATCTGATGAGTCTGGAGAATATTACACGCAGTATCGCAAGTTATAAAGGACATTTGATGCATGGTCATACAGACAGGCTTCAGCAGAAAGTGTTCCATGATTTTATACTGACCAAAGAAAAAGAGCAGTAAAGTTCAGAAAGCGAAGGGAGAAAAGAATGAAGAAGAAAGCGAAACGAACAGGAAAAAGACTGCTGTCCCTGTTGTTGGCAGCAGCGATGCTTCTCACCGCACAGGCAGTATCTGTGATGGCGGAAACGGTGACAGCGAAAGAGAGTTCAGACAAGGAAAATACAGTGGATGCGGCAGGTGCAGCATCCCCGGCGAATCCGGTGCATCATTGTACGAAACAGGATAACGGAACAGACAATACAGACTGGAGTTATGTCTACTTCGGCACCTATCCCCAAACAGAAGTTACCGGAGATGCACTGACATCGGAAATTACCGGGGCAAGCTATGATGCAAATGGGGATGCTTGGGTAAACGGCACGAAATACCGGAGAGTCAGCAAGAGTGATACGAATTATGATGGTTATTTTGGAAACAGCCAATACCGCTACTTTAAGTGGGAGCAAATCAAATGGCGGGTACTGCAAAATAATGGCTCTACTCTGTTTGTGGTGGCAGACAAGGGCATTGACTGTAAAGATTATCATGAACCAGGTGGTTCCATTACATGGGAAAACTGTACATTGCGTAACTGGCTGAATAATGATTTTTACAATTTGGCATTCAGCAGCAGTGAGCAAAGTGATATTGTGCAGCAGAATGTAATAAATGAGGATGCTTAGAAAAAACAAAAAATTACTTGACGGATAAATATATTTATGTTATTCTCAAGAAGTTGTTGAAAGCAAGTAGAGTATCCACTCTCACCTAAGCGCGATTGGGCGACTTATGGTTCATAGTTCAAACAGCGTTTTTACGTTGTTCTTGGCGTTTGATTGTGGATAGTCTTTCTATCCGCTTTTTTTATAATTTATTTTGGAGGTGCACAACCATTAGCGATTTAATGATTAATGAACAGATCAGAGACAGAGAGGTACGTCTGATCGGAGTAAACGGAGAACAGCTTGGCATCATGTCAGCCAGAGAGGCGATGAAGTTAGCCGAGGAAGCAGAGCTTGATTTAGTAAAGATTGCTCCCACTGCAAAACCACCTGTATGTAAGATTATTGATTATGGAAAATACAGATATGAGTTAGCAAGAAAAGAAAAAGAAGCTAAGAAGAAGCAGAAGGTTGTAGAGGTCAAGGAAATTCGTATGTCACCGAATATCGAATCCAATGATTTGAATACCAAAATGAATGCGGCTAAGAAATTCCTTGAGAAGGGTAACAAGGTGAAGGTTACCTTACGTTTCCGCGGTCGTGAGATGGCTCATATGCAGAGTAGTAAGCATATCTTAGATGATTTTGCCGAAAGTCTTGCAGATGCAGCAGTCATAGAAAAAGCACCAAAGGTAGAAGGCAGAAGCATCAGCATGGTGCTTGCAGAGAAAAAATAGCATTTTTAAGGAGGAAATATACTATGCCAAAAATGAAAACCAGCAGAGCAGCTGCAAAACGTTTCAAAGTTACAGGAACAGGAAAGTTAAAGAGAAATAAAGCTTATAAGAGACATATCTTAACAAAGAAGACAACTAAGAATAAGAGAAATCTTAGAAAACCGGCTATGACAGATGCAACAAACGTTAAGAGTATGAAGAAGATTTTACCATATTTATAGGAATCAGTTAAGGAGGAATAGACAATGGCAAGAATTAAAGGCGGCTTAAATGCTAAGAAAAAACATAATAGAGTTTTAAAACTGGCA
>CAYWXJ010000018.1:0-25201 GCA_964462405.1 uncultured Eubacterium sp. | reverse complement strand
GGTAACGTTATCTTTGGTGATAACCGGCTGCGGCGGGAAATCAACAACCTGTTCCTTTAAATTGACTTTCTTTGCAATCCGGTCTACAAAAGGTCTTTTAAAATGAATACCTACACTCCATGTAGCGCGGTATGCTCCTAAACATTCTACAACTGCTGCGTGCGCCTGCGGTACAATCTTGATACAGCTTGCTGCAATCATCAATGCAACAACAATCAAAACGATTAAAATAATCAATAATTCCATACACAGTCCTCCATTTTTAAACTTTAGAAACATAAAAAGTAGTATGTCAGCTATGCTTTCATACCTAACATACTACTATAATTCAAATCAGATTACAACTAGAAAAATACATTTGCTCCGATTACGGTTCCCTGACAGCCGGATGCTGCGCTGCGGAATGACAATGCTCCGTTGGTATTGTCCACACCGTTAATTGCTTCCTGTGCTGCCTGTAAACAAGCGCTTTTTACACCGCTTGCTGCAACATTTGCAACACTGCCGCTTAATGCCGGCGGGAACTGACCGCTCTGATATATAACACCGGAAATCGTTCCCGGATAAGCACCGCTTCTCACACGGTTCATAACAACGGAACCGACTGCAAGCATTCCTTCATAAGAACCATTACCAGCCTCACACTGAATCAGTGCTCCGAGCAAGGTGACCTCGTCTGCATTTGCAGACATTGCCGGTTTCTTGGTAATTCCTGCTTCTTCTGCTTCTTTTTCCGCTGCTTCTTCTGCAGTTAATGCGGTTCCGAGATTTAATTCAACGCTTACATACTCTGCGCTTACATATGCAGTTCCATCTGATGTCTTAACTGCGATCCAGCCATCGACTTCCTCTGCTTCTTTGTCAACCTTTAATTTATCACCGTTGGCTGCTGTTGTAACAACCCCTGCTTCTTCACTCGGCTCACTTCTCAGCCGAAGTGCATCTGCATTTACCGTCGCATACAAACTGCATACTTCATTCGCCAACTCATTTGCGTCCGTTCCATAAACCAGATATTCATTTTTTACATATCCGGTCACATTACCGGAAGTAATCTGTGTCCATTCTCCTTCCACGGAAACGACTTCTCCTACATCTCCGCGATAAAACTTTCCTGCTAATTCAGAATCTGCATCCGGTGCGGTACGGATATTCATATCCTCTTCTACATCTGCCATCACCCGGTTTGCCCATTCGGCATCTTCCGCAGACTGCGCTGCTTCGCTTGTAGAATCTGTCTCTTCTGTTTCTGGTGCAGTTTCTTTTTCACCCGGTTCCTCTGCGGTCTCTTCCGTTTCCTGCAAAGCTGATGCCGCAAACTCTTCCAATCCTGCCGCACCGCCCGTTAAATCTGCAAGCTCCGTTTCGCCGCTTTCAGAAACCATATCATTCTGTGTTCTCTCAATGGTCGCAAGCATCAGACCACTGTCTTCAAACACCCCTGATTCCATGTTCTGCAATTCAAAAATAATTCCTGCTGTACCGTTTTTGCCTAATGCAACACTCTCTGTCACATCGCCTGTGCTGTCTTCTGTGGAACCCCCAAATGCAGTGATCGTTGTCATAACCAGCAATGATGCTGTAACTGTCATGCTTTCAATCACTTTTTTGTTTAGTTTCATCATTAAACCTCCAAGTGTCGTAATCTCTGCGGAAATGTGTTTTATTTTTTTCATTTTTATTCACATTTCTATTCAGAAATATTACATTTATTACAAAAATGTTACGAGCAGATATTAACATATTCTTTTTTCCTTGTCAACCCTCTTGGAAAAATATGTTTGCATATGTGTAACAGTTCAGCGTAGGACTTTGCACTTGCTGCAAAGCCCGTAAGAATATGTAGATTTTTCCGAGCGTGAATCCGCCCCTTGCCGTAGGCAACTTTAAATGGACGGATTCAGTAACAGTGAAGCCGAAAGGCTGAACTGTTACGCATATGTAATTTTATCCTATTTTGATGGGAATGTCCGTCATCAGGCATCTGTATATCTGTTTAATTATAACCTCTTTAACAATTCTTCTCTCTGCGCTTCATAACCTGGTTTGCCAAGCAATGCGAACATATTCTTTTTGTAGCTTTCTACGCCCGGCTGGTTGAATGGGTTTACGCCCAGTAAATATCCGCTGATACCTACTGCAAACTCAAAGAAATAGAATAATTCTCCTAAATAGAACTCGTTCTGCTCCGGAATTTTTACCATTAAGTTTGGTACATTTCCATCTGTATGTGCAAGAATGGTTCCGTTCATAGCACTCTTATTGACAAAATCCATATCTTTTCCTGCAAGATAATTCAGACCGTCTAAGTCTACAGGCTCTTCTTCGATTACAACATTTCCCCTGGAATTTTCCACATTCAGAACCGTTTCAAACATAATTCTTGCTCCGTCCTGAATAAACTGTCCCATGGAATGTAAGTCTGTGGTAAGGTCTACAGATGCAGGGAATAAGCCCTTCTGGTCTTTTCCTTCACTTTCTCCGTATAACTGTTTCCACCACTCTGATACATAATGAAGGCTTGGCTCATAATTTGCAAGTACTTCGATGGATTTACCCTTTCTAAGTAAGATGTTGCGGAATGCCGCATATTGCAAAGAATCATTTTCCTCGAATTTCTGCTCTAAAGCTAACTTTCTTCCTTCTGCTGCACCAGCCATTAACTGGTCTAAATCTGCACCGCTGACTGCGATTGGAAGTAAGCCGACTGCTGTAAGAACAGAGAATCGTCCACCCACATCATCCGGCACTACAAAGGTCTCATAACCCTCTTCTGTTGCAAGGTTCTTAAGCGCTCCCTTTGCCTTATCTGTGGTTGCATAAATACGTTTTGCAGCTTCTTCTTTGCCGTATTTTTCTTCTAATTTCTTCTTAAAAATGCGGAAAGCGATTGCAGGTTCTGTCGTTGTACCGGACTTAGAAATGATATTTACAGAAAAATCTCTGTCACCGACAACATCTAAAAGTCCCTCTAAGTATGCTCCGCTGATGCTGTTGCCTGCATAGTAAATTTCCGGTGTCTTTCTGTCTACTTTGGAAATATTATTATAGAATCCATGTCTTAAGAACTCAATCGCTGCTCTTGCTCCAAGATAAGAACCGCCGATTCCGATTACAATCAATACTTCCGAATCAGACTGAATCTTCTCTGCAGCTTTCTTAATTCTTGCAAACTCTTCCTTATCATAATCTACCGGAAGATCGATCCAGCCTAAGAAGTCATTGCCTGCTCCGCTTCTTGAAACAAGCTGCTCCTTTGCATCTTCTACCAGTTTGCTCATATAGCCGAGTTCTTCTTCGCTGATAAATCCGGCTGCTTTTGAATAGTCTAACGTAACTTTGCTCATGGTGTAACGCTCCTTTGCCTATAAATCTTTACTTTTGTTAATTAACTCTGATCTTTTTTTATTTTAGCAAACCCTTTGTTATAGTTCAAGTCCTAAAAGACTTCCTGAATAATATCCATCAAAAGCCTTGCATCCTCCGCTCTCTTCTGTTCCTCCTGCTGCTTCTGCCGTCCTTCCGCTGTCTGATATACCGGTATCTGAACATGTTCGACGGTCTCTGCCTGCTCTTTCTGCTCACTTGGTTCATCCTCCGACAGCACCACATCAAAATACTTTCGTATTTTTTTACAGATTTTATGTACTTCTCTTCTCATTCTGCTTACCTGAAAAAATGTCACCAGTAACAGAAATAACATTAATCCGCCTGCTACCATAGCAACCGTCAGTATATTTTCTCTTATGTACAAAATAATTTGTTCCTGCAGCATAATGATGCCCCCTTTTTTCTTTTGAATTATTATATGAAAAAAAAGCGGACAAGGAAAGAGCTCCATTCCATATTTTCATCGCAAGTTTTTCCATTATATATAGTAGAAACATTTATTTCGACAGACCGTAATCCGATTGCTGTCAATCCACGTCTTCTTTGGGAACCAGATAACCGGAAAGACAACATCCTCTTGCTTCATCGATCGTAAGAAACCGATTATTTGAAGATGACAATACAATATCGCTCACTACGCCCGGCGATGTAATATCATGTTTTACGCAGATCCAGTACATCCGGTCTTCCGGTGCGGAATATTCGAGTATCTGATGATTCCAGTCTTCGCTGCTTCCGCAATTCGGAACACCAATTCCACGGATCCGGTTCCTGACTTTCCAGAACCGTGCCACGATCTCCGAAAGAAAGCAGTTCAAATTGGCGTTGCCTAACATCAGGATACTGAATCTGGATTCCTCCACCTCCCGTTTTTTATGATGCTGCATAGTATCATAATCTCTATCATGTATACAACGTATCATACAGGTACAGCGGCTGTTCTCCTGACATTTCATCCACGCTTCACAACGCTCCATTCTGTCGAACTCTTTTTCCGTCATAAAGCTCTCATTCTCACCGGAAAATGTGTAGAGCGGTCCTTCGAACATAACAACCGTGGTTGGCGGAGAATTACCGAACTTCCGCAAATATTCCTGAACAAAACGCTTCATCTGACTGACATAATCTTCTTTGACGTTATCTGATATTGCATGGATATTCTCAATATGGCTAAAATAGTTTCTGGTAAAGCTGGACAAAATCTGTATATCCAGTCCATATGCTCCGAAATAAAACAGCCAGCCATTTTCTACAATATATCCTGCACGCACCACGGGAATTGCACATCCTTCCATCTCCCGAATCAACTGCAGTGATTCCATATCTGCCAGTTCAAAATGACAGCCTTGCTCTAATTCCTCCGGTTCCCGCTGGATAATTGTTCCATTTCCGTATAGAAAATAAATATTTTCAATCCCATATTCCTGCAAAAACTGATACGGATCCTGTAAAAAACGGATGGATTCCTTTGCTGTTTCACTTCCATTCTTTGTTTCTTCCACCAGCACCAGTCTTTGTATCGGAGCTAAATACGGCAGAACCATTGTTTCTATTTTGTGATTTTTCACAATATGAATCAGCTTGTTTATGTATCCTGCCGTGTAACCGCCTACCACTAAAATATCAATCGTTTCCGGTATGGTATCTAACTCTGTGTACAGACGTGAAATCTTTTTGGATCTTGCATTCCGGCATAAACTTCCCACCATATAGATATAATTTGTGGTCTTCTGTTTTTCCTTATCAAAAACACTGCCTGAATGGAACAAACCGCCAGCATGATTTTCAAACAAATAACGAAAATATCTTCCGCGCATAAATTTCTGCGTCTCCCCTTCCCAAGATTGTCATTTTGTAAAACCGTGTGATTCTATTTTAATGTATCTTCTCGTTTTTACAAGTCTTTTCTTGACTTTTTAAGGCAAGAGTATAATATAGTTAAAGTATCAGTAAGAAAGGAAACAGGTATTCCATATGAAAAAAATTATCTTAACCGGCGGCGGCACTGCCGGTCATGTTACCCCTAATATTGCTCTGCTTCCGAAGCTAAAAGAGTTATCCTATGATATTTGTTATATCGGCTCCTACCATGGTATTGAAAAAGAACTTATCGAAGCCGAAAACATCCCCTATTATGGTATCTCTTCTGGAAAGCTCCGCCGGTATTTAGACCTTAAAAACCTTTCCGACCCTTTCAAGGTAGTTAAGGGGCTCGGTCAGTCCATTCGGATCTTACATAAGCTTAAGCCGGATCTTGTATTTTCCAAAGGCGGTTTTGTATCCGTTCCTGTGGTTCTGGCAGCTAAATTCTGCCATATTCCTGTTATTATACATGAATCCGACATTACGCCCGGTCTTGCAAACAAAATCGCCATTCCCGCTGCAAAAAAAGTCTGCTGCAATTTCCCGGAAACACTTCAGTACCTTCCAAAGGAAAAGGCAATTCTGACCGGTTCGCCAATCCGCCAGGAGCTTTTATCCGGAAAGCCCCAAAATGCACGCTCCTACTGTCATTTTAATTCCGGAAAACCGGTTCTTTTAGTTATCGGCGGAAGCACAGGCTCTATAGTTATCAACGATGCGATCCGGGCGCAGCTTCCGGTCCTTTTAAAGAATTTTCAAATCATACATCTTTGCGGTAAGGGAAATCTCGATGATAGCCTGATGGATACCTTGGGATATGCTCAATTTGAATATATCAGCCAGCAGTTAAAGGATATGTTTGCATTAGCAGATATTGTCATCTCCCGTGCGGGAGCTAACGCAATCTGTGAACTGCTTGCCCTGCACAAGCCGAATATTCTGATTCCCCTTTCTGCTGCTGCCAGCAGAGGCGATCAGATATTAAATGCAAAATCCTTTGAAAAGCAGGGATTTTCTTACGTGATCGAAGAAGAGAAACTGACAGCCGATACCCTTAAGACTGCGATCGATACCGTTTTCCGCCAGAAAGAGAACTATATTTCTGCCATGAAAAAAAGCAGTCAGCTAAATTCTATTGATACCATTATACAGTTAATTGAAAAGGAGCTTGCGCATTAGCGCAGCTCCTTTGATACTGTATCACAGATTTCCTTCATCTCATCCTCTGTAAAGGTTTCATGACTCCATGTCAGTATATCATTATTTTTCATATTCCGATACCTAGGAATCAAATGCAGATGAAAATGGAACACCGTCTGTCCTGCCACTTCTCCATTATTCTGCACCAAATTAAATCCATCACATTTCAGTACATTTGTCATATGGATCGCAAGCTTCTTTGCAAGCTTCATGGTCTCACCTGCCACATCTGCATCAATTTCATACAAATCTGCATAATGCTCCTTCGGAATAATTAGCGCATGTCCCTTTGACGCCGGTGCCGCATCTAAAATCACGCGGAACAACTCATCTTCATAAATCGTATTCGTCGGAATCTCTCCGGATGCCAGTTTACAAAAAATGCAATTACTGTCTCTCATAGCTTTTTTTCTCCTTTTCTGTCGAAATTTGTATTATTCTTTTTATTGAAATGCAATTTGCTAAATGCTACACTATTTTCATATTCAGAACATGGGGTTATCTGGGGAAATGGAACGGAGGAAATTTGCATGACAAACGAAGATTATCAAAAAATCTTTCATGAAATCAAGAACTACATTACATTTATCAGCAGCTCTCTGCAGCTAGTTGAAAAGATGCATCCTGAAATAAAAGATTATTCGTACTGGAACGATGCCATATCTGAGGTCGATGCTCTGAAAAGAATGGTCATTGAACTATCTTCTGCCAGATTATGCAGTAATCTCAATATGCAAAAGGTTTCTTTAGAAAGCTTCTTATCCGAGCTTTCAGATTCCTATACAGCCGTCTTTGAATCCAGAGATTTCTGCTGTAAAATCGAATTAAAATCCTCATTGCCGAAAATATTGATTGACCCTGACAGACTAAAACGAGCAATTTTTAATCTTATCAAAAATTCCTACGAAGCAATGAATGCTTCTGGTTTAGTCCGTCTTCTTGCATACAGAGAAGATAATTTCGTCCGTATGGATCTTATCGATTACGGCGGAGGCATTGATTTAGAGTATCTCCCAAAATTATTCACTCCCTTTGAAACAACAAAAACTAACGGTACAGGACTTGGTCTTTTAATTTCCAGACAAATTATTGAAGCCCACGGCGGTCATCTTACGATAGATTCCCGACCACAGGATGGATGTACCTTTTCGATTTTTCTCCCCTGTACATAGAACATTCTATTCAACTGTCCTCTATTCAAAATTAAATATAGTATCTAACATGCGAAGCGTTTTAAAATTCCCCTTTGCGGTCATGGCTCCTGTCATAAATGCTCTCTGGAATGTCATCCTGCCATTCACAATACTGTCCATTATATCGGAGCTTAACTTCGCATACACATCAATATTCTCTTCTCTGCCATAATAGCAGTTCATTTCATCCTCTTTGACATCTAAGAACAGCGGCTGCTTCTTCCCTTCTATCATAAACAAATAAGATGCAGAAAATCCTTCTTCTGGCATAAAATGACTCTCAAATTCCTTGATATACATCGTATCATCCGATTCACTGCTCTTGCCTAAAATATCCTTGAACATGGAAGCTAATTCTTCAATATCCTCCTTCTGCTTCTTCACATAGGAGTCGTCAGATACATATTTTGACAACTGCTCGCTTTCCTGCGGTGTCAGCTCCATTGACTGTGTCCGAAGCACTGTCTGCTTAATCGCCTGATTACTTCCCGGAAGAACTTTCATCTTCTGAGAAATAGAACGATACAGATCCTCTGCCTTTTTCTCAATGATCAGCGTATATTCCTTATTCATTTCAAAGGTTACTAAGTCTTCCACATAACCGCAGAGACCGCTGCAGGGCTGTCCTCCTAAAATTTCCCATGCATTCTCTAAAGCAACAACGCCCTCTCTCTCTCCATAGGTGGTAGACATAACGATCGGCTGCATATAAAGAGAACTGATCAGCTCTTTATCTCCATACAGCCAGCAGGCATCTAAAAACTGCTGCATATAACCGCCGATGCCAAGCCACTCCACTGTAGTCGCTAAAATTATTCCATCTGCATCCTTGAACGTATGCGGCAGTGTAGAAATCTCATTCTTATGCTCATATATATTGTAGCATTCTACCGTAACACGCAGTTCCTTTAAAACATCTTCCATCTTATTCAGAACGTATAATGTAGGATCATCTAATAATCCTCTTCCTCCGTAGTATATATTAATCTTCATTATTTCCTCCATCTAAAGAGTCACATATTGCTTGCCCTCATCTTATAGTATATTTATTTTTCGTCATAAAATCAATCTTTTGAACATCATTTCTAAGGATGTCTTCGGATTTTTGAAAAAAGTGCAAAAACGCACCCTAACAGAAAGCCTCCTGCCAATCCTCCAATATGTCCCCAATTATCGACTCCTGCTATGGCGAATCCATAATATAAACTGAGTGCCGCCATACCAAGCAGACCCTTTGTGGTAAGTCCTTCGACCCTTCCACGATTCCAGACTGCCCACGCAATAAGCCCTCCAACGACTCCAAATACTGCTCCGGAAGCACCTGCAGATACCGCAGGATCTGTTAAGCCAAGCTCTTTATAAAAAGAAAGCAAGCTGCCGCAAAGTCCAGAAAACAAATATAAAATTCCAAATCGAATGCTTCCTAACGTGTGCTCTAAACGTATACCTGTAACTCCTAAAATCAACATATTATTGATTAGATGATCCGCTCCAAAATGAAGGAACATACAGGAAATTAACCTCCACCACTCGCCATTTTCTGCTATATACGGCGGATATGCAGCCCCATGCTCCAGCATGAATCCGCTGCTTTCGGTATTCCCCGTCAATTCTAATACAAGCCAGATTAAAATATTGACGCCTACCAGAAATACCGTAACTACAGGTACTTTTCTGCAAACTTCCTCCTCCATAAAATACCTCATTTCTTTTTGTATTTCATTATAAGGCTTACCAATATTTTTTCAAGTCTTTTGCTTCTATCGTTACACAAAGCGGTAACTTTCTTTTGCAAAGGCTATTCTGTCATTTTTCTCAAGCATAACCTTTTCCATATAATTTAAAAGCTCTCCGTTTATGCAGGTTCCGTTTGTAGAATTCATATCTTCTATATAATAGTGCCCATCTTCCTTTGTTATCCTTGCATGAATCCGGCTTACGGTTTCATCATGAATGACTCCATCCGCTTCTCCGCTTTGATTTCCAATCAGAAAAACCGGTGCCGTTACTTTGATATTATGCTCATTTCCATCTCCTTCATAACGAAGCTCCCCTATAATCTGCTCTGTTTCACTTCCAAGAAATACCGTAGGATTTGAAACCTCCGTCTGACATTCCCCCGGCTCAAATACATAGGATATATTCTCTTTCACTTTCTTTTTTGCAGGCAGCGTTTTTAAGTTCCATTTATCCCTGAACAGCTTCATAGGATTCTTTTTCCCGGGTTTTGGTGAAAATTCCTGTACCGTAACCTGTTCTTCATGCGCTTCTTCCTGCTGCAATTTCGGCTCAGGAGTATGTTCTTTAAAAAGAATCTGCAGCAGCTCATCTATTGAAGTATGTTCTTCCTGGCACTTTTCATATACTGCATAACACTTTTGCGTATCTTCTCCGCTGCCATGCTCCATATGGGAAAGATAATACTCCATGAAGCTGCGCAGAGAAGCTTCAAAAGGCATTTTTTCAAACGGCATATAGCAGAAAGCAATTTCCCGTTCCTCTGCATCTACAAAAATATGATTCGGAGATAACGATATTCCGTCCTCACATAAAAGATACCCGCCAGTCTGCTCTAACGTGTCCTTCAAAGCTGTCATAAATTTTTTTAAGAAATCCCTGCCGGGCCTATGGATTTTCGCCCAGTTTTCCAATGAATTTTTTCCGCTGATGTCATACCAGAACTGCAGCCATTCATCCTCATTGGTAATCTGAAGCGGCAGTAATCCCGGTATTCGGTTCTTCAAAAGCATCGGATATTCATATCCCTGCGCAGCCGCTGCCGGTTTACTTACCATATAACTCTTCCCCTGATACCTTCTGTATTCTGTCATCTCAATTCCTCCCAAATATCCTCTGCAAATCTGACCTTTCTCACCTGTGCTTCGGCACAGAAATCATCTTCCCAGCCGCTTACCGACGCCGCTTCTGTCGTCTGGTACATTTCATATCCCATATATACCGGAAGCAGCAATACCAATAAAAGAACCGGAAGCAGCAATGATAGTTCCACTGTATATGAGGCTTCCCATCTTTTCATGTTTTTACCTTCCTACCATCATCAGAATATATCCTAAAAATAAAAACGGTACGAAGGGCATTCTCTCATTTTTTCCACAATGCCCTACGACCAACAACAAGATCCCCCAGATTCCTGCCAGAAAGAAAGATATGCACATTAACAGCAAATTTTCTGACAATCCTAAGTATAATCCGGTCAGCATAAACACCAAACCATCGCCCATGCCGATCTTTCCTTTTGTCAAACGACTGAGTCCAAGCAGCCCGATTCCCGGCAGCATTCCCAATAGCATGGTATAAATACTCTGATTCCAGAAAAAAAGATGCAGAAAAATTCCTATCATCCCGGAGAACAGGGTAATGGATATGGTTATTTTTTTCTGTCTGATGTCCTCAATACTATGCACTCCTAAAGTGCCAAGCAACACATATGACTGTATCATAACTACTCCCTTCCGCATTTACTGCAAGCATGTCGATTCTCTGCTTCCGAAATCCGGACTGCAAAAACCGTACGCTTTAATCTGCTGCAATCCGCCTGTCCGTGATAACGATTCCCATACCTCGTAATATACACAACTGTATTCTGCACGTTTTTATTTTTTATACACTTTGTACAGGCATAATATTTCCCGCCGTCTTCATTCCGAAGCCCAAAGATACGATTCCCTGCCACCCCTTCTATGGATGGATACAAATAACTGCAATTCCTGTTTCTGTGATAGACACTTCCTGTCGGTGTAATATAGACAATTTCATCTTCATCCGTTCCGATAAAGGCATTTCCCGTCCACTTCCTGACCTTCATTTTCTGTGTCACAGGAATCTCCTGTCTGCCGAACAATCCAATGGGAAGCCGCATCCTATAATCTGCCTGCAGCACAATATAATCCCCCGAAAATTCCGATTCCAGCAGTGAAATTCCCTTTCTGCCGCCGCGCACATAGGTCTCTGCCGCCAAATGCCCATTCAAATTTTTCTGAAATAATGCCCCTGCCGATACTAATCCGGCTGCCTGTCCAAGTTCCTCTTCGCAGCACAGCACCGATAATTCCCTGCCTGTTGCAAGCAGGGCATTTCCGACAGTCTGCTGTACCGCAAGCACCTGAAAGAAAAACAAAAGCATTACCATAAAGCCTGCATAAAAAGGCAGGGTAACCGCCGCTTCTACCATGTAGGAAGCCTCCATACGGATACAAGGCGGTGCCTCTTTAGATGTTTGCTTTTGGATTTGTTTATTTTTCTTTTTTACAGGTAGAGAGATTTTAAATTTTTTCAAAGAGACACCTCCTTGTATCCGTATTTTGCAGCTTCACTATCTATAAACGTACTCTGTCCTTTCGACAAACTGATAACCGTCAAGGTCTGAAATATCATCTCCCATAAGCCCAAAAAACAACGTACCTGCCTCATATTCCGCCGTTATCTGAAAGCCTGCAATCATATGATCCATTCTGCAGCTTGCATATTCTTCTTCATTTTGCAAACTTTTTTCCATCAAATCCATACTGCGGTAGGCAATCTGTTTTACCGTTCTTGTATACAACAGCGCATCTAAATACTCCTGATAGGACAATCCTTCGCTGTCACCCCCGGACTCGGCTGCTGCAGCTTCTCCTAACTTTGATAACTGGGTTTTCCAACTGGCTGATGTTTTTATTAAAGATACTTTTCCTCCGGATAAAAGTGCTTTGACGTCACAAACACTTTCTGCATACGCCCATGCTGCTAAAATCCCCTGTTGAACTAACTCAATTACTGCCGGATTTGCAGAAGCACCTGCCAACACCGCAGCCGCTGTGAGAGCCTCAGCCTTCTTCCCCTCATCCTGCTGCAAATACAGGAAGTTGACAGCTTCCCTCAACAGCAGCAGCTTTTCTGCGGTTTTCTTTAGATTCTCTTCATCACTGGATTTTCCGCAGATGAGATATTCCGTTCCATAGGAAAGTGCCGCATTTTCCTTCGGAATCAAAAAATTGCCGACAGCGGGTTTTACAAATTCCTGCATCAAAATACGCTCATACCAGCCTGTATTATCCTGCCAGTGGTAAGTTCCTTCACTGCAGTTACGCTTTAACAGGCAGTTATCCACAGATATTGTTTTTGCAGATATGGTTTTCCCCTCAGGGAGTACCAGACTTAATATTCCCTGTGCACGCATAGGCTTTATGGTTTCCAGCGGATTTTCTGCTGCTGCAGGCTCTGTATCTGCTTTTGTTTCTGTATTTGCTGCCGTTTCAGAGGATTCCCCGGCTACTCCTTTCCTGTTTGCCGTAGCTTCTGCTGTCTGCTGTTCTGCCAGCTCCTGCAGCTTTTTTCCCGCATCTTCAATGGACTGCTCCGGATTCCCACCCTCTATTTCTTTAGAATGAATGGTTTGACTTCTGTTTAAAATCTTCTTTGCCACCTGCTGTCCGATGGTACTTTTCATAACCTTTGCCGTCTGCGACATAAATACCTTCCCGGAATCATCCGTTGCCAGAATATATCCCGTAACCGCAGCTTCTGCTTGCTGCATGTGATACAGGTTAATACCCGCTTTTTCCTCTGTAAGTATAAGATTATAAGCTAAGAGTGCGTCCATTTCGGCCTCCCCCGCTGCTAAATTCAGTTCTGCCGTACCGAAGCTGCCGTCCAGAAAAAACAGTTCATATTCTTCCAACAAATACGGCTGGTACTCTGCTGCTAATGATTCTGCTGCCAGATTCGTCCATTCCTTTACATCTGTCTTCAATCCATGGAACCGTGCAGCTTCTGCAAGTCCTAAAATCAATACTGCAGTCATTGTAACCGACAGACACAAGGTCACGGTCACAGATCCGCTCTGTCTGACTCTTCCTGTCATTCGACTGCTTTTGCCTTTTTTGATACACTCTTCATCAGATCCGTTACCAGCTTCTGCAGTTGCGTCCGGAAAATCACTACCGCTCCGATCAATACCACCAGAATCAAAATCACCTCTACAACACCATTTGCTTTTTCTTCTCTTAAAAATTCCTTCCATTCTCTCATCATCATTTCCTCCCTATATACTATAAATTGATAAAAATGCGGGAATAATCACAATTCCCATTACAATTACAAGCATTAACATCATTGGAAACAGCAGCTTTGTCCCCGCTTCTTCTCCTAATTTACGGGCTGTATTTTTTCGTTCCGTAAACACCCTGTCTGCCTCTTCATTTAACTTCTCTGTCAGCTTACGATTCCCGACCCTCTGCCCGGAAATCAACAAAAACATCAGCTTTCGGTAGGGCTGCAGGTCACACCCCTTTGCAAACTCCTGATATGCCCGTATTTCACCCATTCCGTTATCCATCTCGCAAATCATTCGATGCAGCTGCTGATAAACGGTTCCTGATTTTGTTTCTGCCGTATTTCCTCTGCTCCAATACATCTGATCCATTTTCCGCAGTGCACCGGATATGGTCATCCCTGCGCCTAACAGCAGTGATAATTTTCCGACGAACTCAGGATATTCTAATAACAATCTGCGTTTTCTTTTCCGTACTTGCTGCTCTCTTCGTTCTTTTTCCGTATAAGAAGCTGTCACTGCCGCTATTATGCCAAAGCAGAGTATTTCTGCAGGTTTTGTCGAAGCTTCTGCTTTCCATTGGATTTTTTCCCCATCTGCATATTCCGGCAGAACGACCACCGCTTCTGTACTTTCCTGAAGCAGAATCTGTTCATGTATATCCGCAATCATCCGTTCTTCTTTGTTCTTCTCCTCTGGCAAAATGGAAAATGCAAACTGATAGGTTTCCTCGCTATCTCCGCAGGTCAGAACTACAGACGCTTCTACTTTCTGGGATTTATCTCCTAATGCCTGCTGCAGGATTTCTCCTTCCGCATTGA
Organism: uncultured Eubacterium sp.; assembly: GCA_964462405.1. Lineage (GTDB taxonomy): Bacteria > Bacillota > Clostridia > Lachnospirales > Lachnospiraceae > Roseburia_B. The sequence continues at coordinate 10,682 of CAYWXJ010000018.1, read as the reverse complement.
TAAAATCCTCCTCTGAAAAAATCCATTCCGCCATGACCGCTCCATCCTGATAATTTTTGCGTATATACGGATTTAAGCGGATTTCGTCCAAAGACGGATTTTCCCCGCAAAAGGTTTCGTTGATTTCTTCAATCGCCGCAGCAATTAGCCGGGCTTCCTCTTTCCTGCCATATTTTCGTTCCGGTATCGTAAGCATCATCTGATATTCCGTATCCTCCTGCGGCAGATAGAAAACTGCCTCTGTCTCTAATTCTCCTTCCCCCGGTCCATTTCTTGTAAGTCTCCCCTGCTCTAAGCTCCCTGTTCTAAAGCTTCCCGATAATCCTGTCAAAAATCCAAATGCGCTAAAAAGCAACATTATTCTGCATGGACTCCTGATCTTTTCCCATATGGAATGTCTGCGCAGCACAAACATTCCCAGTACCAGAAGTATGCATACCCCTCCACATAAAATCATGATTATACCTCTACCTCCACAATCTTTACTCCCAGCAAAAATGCAATACCATACAGCAGCAATGCCCCGGTCATAATTCCGATCCCAAACGGATTTCCATATAATCTGCCGATAAACTCCGGTGATGTCATCCGAAAAAACGCCAAAATTCCAACAGGCACAATACACATAATTTTCTGTTCTAATGCTTTTTCAGACATTACGGTGCGAATCTCTTCCGATATTTCAATCTTATCGGAGATTCTTTCAATCGTCGTTGCCATAATATGTATAAAATCCCCGCCGCCCCGTTTTGCATAGCAAAAGATTTCTGCAAAGTTTTCAATATCTTCGCTGTCACTCTCCGCCGCGAAATCGCTTAAAATATGTTCCATCGGCTCCTGCAGTCCAAGACGCGTTTCCATCTTCACTAAATGCTCCGCCAGCAGGCAGTTACCGCCATACAGCTCTTTTATTTCTTTTAAACCTCCTAAAAATGCTCTTTCAACGGAATATCCGGCAGTCAGTGTTTTGCTTACCGCATACATATAATCTTTAAATTCCAGATTTAACTGCTTTCTCCGGCGTTTTTTCTCCGCTTCTCTTAAGAATTTCCCTGTCAGAACATATACCGGCGGAAACACCAGCATTCCCCAGGGCGAATTATAAAACAGTACTGCCGCTAATCCGCTGATTCCAAAAGCTGCAGCGGTCTGTATGAACAACAGCTTCCGCCTTAAAATCCTGCTGCTTTCCATTTTTCCCGGTGAAGCAGTTCTCCTTTTTTCTCCCATCTGCCCTGTATTTTTCCCTCTCTTTCCCCTGTTTCTACGAACTGATATAATATGTTTAATTCAATTTCCCCCTCCCTGATGCCGGAAAGCTCCGCGATCTCCAACAATTTCCGGCTCTTATCCCGAAGTCTTCCAAGATGAATAAAAATATCAATTCCGGATGCTATCTGTCCGCGTATGGCGGACACCGGAAGCTCCATTCCCATTAATACCATCGTTTCCAAACGATGTATCATGTCATAAGTACTGTTGGCATGTCCCGTTCCAAGGCTGCCGGAATGTCCCGTATTATTCGCACTTAAGAGGTCTATGGCCTCTGCCCCACGGCACTCTCCGATAATCAGACGGCTTGGCCGCATCCGAAGTGCCGTCCTTATCAATTCCCGAATACCTATCGAAGCGACACCTTCAAAGCCTGCCTCCCTGGTTTCTAACCTTACGAGATTCTCAATTCCGTTTAGCTTCAGTTCCGCAGAATCTTCAATGGTTATCACCCGCTCATCCTTCGGAATATACTCGGATAAAGCATTTAAAAAGGTTGTCTTACCGGAACCAGTTCCGCCCGATACAAAGATGTTATATCCGGCTCTTACGAGTTTTTCTAAAAATGAAGCAATTTCCCCGGATAAAGAACCATATGCCAGCAGCTTTTCCATATTCATGGGAACTTTGGAAAATTTCCGGATTGATATGGAAGACCCGTCTAATGAAATGGGGTCTAAGACAATGTTAACCCTGGAACCGTCGGAAAGCCTGGTATCCACAATCGGCGAGGCTTCATTGACCATGCGGTTTCCGCCTGCGCAGATTGCCTGTATCAGATCCGATAACTCTTCTTCCCCCGAAAAGGTCTTTGCATAAAGATGCAATTCTCCTTCCTTTTCATAAAATATACGCTTTGCTCCGTTGACTAAAATTTCTGTTACATCTTCATCTTCAATCAGCTCCTGCAGCACACCGAATTTGCGGAAGGAAGCGAACAGTGCTTCGGCGTACTGCTTTCTCGCCTGAAAAGACAAAAGCCGCACCTTATCTGTTTTCCGCAGTTCCTTTTCAATGCCCTCCATCAGCTCGGCATCGGAAAGCTCCCGGCTGTTATCCATCTCCCGCAGCACAGATTCTTTGATTGCAAGATATAAATCCCTATCCTCCAATTTCTACGCCTCCATACAAGGTTCTGCGGATATAATCTCCCATTCCGCCATACAAATTTGCCTCTAACAGATTTACTTCTTCCGGACAGGTTAAACGCTCTGACAACCGTAAGTGATGTATCCGCGCAGATACACACGCACACTCTTTCTCCAGATATTCCTGAAACTCCTCCGCTCTGCAGCGATTTAACCGACCTTCCTTTTCCAAACAATAAAAGCTTCCAAACAGCTGGAGCATTTCTGCAAAACCCAAAAATATTCTTCCAAAATCAACAATCACCACATCATATCCGCTGCGGGTTTTGACTGCCGTCAGCAATTTCTCATACAAAGACCTTGAAATTTCTGACAGATGCTCCGGATTGACTGCAGGCGGAATATAATCAAAATTCCGGCAGCTTTGGCAGATGCCGTGCAGACCCGCTGCAAAATCACAGCCCTCCTGCATCATGTCATACAAAAGGTCTCCTATATCTGCTTCTGCCTCTGTTCCCAAGAGTCCATAAAAACCACTGTGTTCCATTAAATTGATATACAATACCTTCTGCTGCTCTCCTAAGATCTGTGCCATTGTCATACTGAATAACATCTGCTCTTCTTGGTGAACCGGAGAATACACACCGATCAGCTCTGCCGCATTTCCCGGAAAATCGCTTCTCTGCTGTCCCTCCTGCCAAAGAAATGAAGAAATCTTGCAGAAAAGCTTCTCTGCCGATTGATATTTTTCTACAAACAGGCCTTCTGCTTGCTGCTCTTTGCACTCCTCTTCCCACAAAAGTATCTTTTTTGCGGGTATCTGGCAGTCTTTCGTCTTCTCCCAAAACGGGTACGTCATAACTACCGCATCAAATTCCTCCTGATCCATACCCGCAAGAAAGGATTCCAGCTTAGAAAAGGTCCAAACCTTGAAAAACATTTCCTTTTTTCGCACCAGATACCCCTTTAACTGTTCTAAATACAGCTCTTCTTCATCTAAAAACGCTATTTTTAACTGAATCAACCATACACCTCCGTCTCAGTTGCTTACCGGAAAATACAGTGCCATGATGACTCCAAAAAGAACCGGCACAGAAAATGCAAAGGAAAAACATTCCTCCTCATAAGGCGGTCTATAGGGCTTTATCTGCCTTGTACGCAAAAATTCAAACAGATACCTTCCCCCATACTGCATTCTCTGCCATCTTCTCTTATCTGCTGCCAAAAACAGAACGGCTCCTGCTCCTGCAGCCAGAAAACCATACACCATACACCTGAATAATTCCCAAATTGTAAGTAAACTGCCTATCATGGAAAATAATTTGATGTCGCCTGCCCCAAGGACACGCATTTGAAATAAAAGATATAAAAGAATAATCGGAACTGATACATTCCGAAGAAAATAAAACACGCCCCAGACCTGATATTCTATCACCTGAAACAGAAATCCTGTGATAAGACCTGTGACGATCAGCCGGTTGGATATTCTCCCGGACCGAATGTCCTGTGCCGCTGCTGTTATCAATAACCCAAACAGCAGAGCTGACTTCACCCCTCCAATACATCACCTCACATTTGCTTTTGATGTTTTGCATTATATAGCCTGTTTTTTAATTTGTCCATAGCTTTCTGATAAATTTTTCATTTTTGTGAATTTGTCACAACATATTATAAAATAAAATTCCGTAAAGCAGCCCCAGCCCCCCAGTTCCAAGGCTTCCGACTGTCAAAACGCTGATCGGATTGATCCCTACCGAACCCGCAATTCCCATCTGTGCAAGCAGCATATTCATCATATAAATCCCCATAACGCCTAAAATTGTCCGTACAAAAAAATTCAGGACGATTTCTGCATTTTTTCTTAAAAATCCGATGGCAAGTACCAAAATACAAATTCCTACCATCACCAGCATACTCATTTTTGTATCCATTCTGCTTATCCTCATCCTTTTTGATACAATATATACTTGTTTTTGAAAAATATACCTTTTTTTGTATACTCTTTCTTTTTTTGACTATAATTTAAGTAACTAGTAATTATTTCATGTCAACATCGAGAGGTGTTGCGAGGAAAGCGGGGATATTATGAATCGAATTCTTGAAAACAGCGTCTTTTGTGACAAACGTTATGCTGTACTGTTAGAGGATTTAGAGAGGACAAAACACGATTTGGATTCTGCCTATACGAATCTTTCCAATGTGATTGAGCCGGATTTAATCGACTGCTATATCTATGAAGTACAATCCGTACAGATGCGTTATAAGTTTCTCCTAAGCCGTGTAAAACAAATAGAGGATTCTTACGCGAAGAATCCTCTGGAAGTTTCAGGTTCCTGAAATGTCTCTGTCAAATCATTTTTACCGTAGGTGATACCGGCATATATCTGCTGTGTATTTCGCATGAGGGGGTTCGAATGATCCTGTTTTGCGGCTTCACAGAAAGCCTCATACAGGTTCTTAAGAACCACCTCAGCTCCCTCCAGCTCACCCATGCTTCTTTTGATCACAGCTTTTGCCATTGTCTCTTTTACGAAAACATACAGGGAATATAAGTTCTTTGCTATATCATACCGAAAGTTAAGTGCCTGCATCAGCTCATCCACGCCGCGCTGCGCCTTGATGAGCGCCACGCGGAAGCCTTCATAATTGCCGTCAGCATAGCTTTCCTTTGCATCCTCAATGTATGCAAATATAATATCATAAATTACCACGATCATACCGCCCCTGTTGCACTGGCTGATTCTTCTGGTAAAATCTCTTATCTGCTCCTGTTTCATAATCCTGCCTCTTACTGCAGTAACTGAAGTACTGACTGCGGAATGTCATTTGCCTGTGCTAATACGGAAGTACCTGCCTGCTGCAATACCGTATATTTTGTATATTCTGTCATCTCTTTTGCCATATCCACATCTGCGATTCGGGAAATAGCGGATGTCATATCCTCCTCAGATGCATCCAAACTGTCTACTGCATATTCCAAACGGTTCTGGTAAGCTCCGACTGCAGAGCGGACAGATGAGGTTTTTTCAATGGCTTCATCCAATCTGGAAATTGCTCTGGATGCACCCTCTACCTTTGTCACATCTACTTCATCCAGATAAAGCGTCTCACTGGAAACCTCCTGGATTCGTACCTGCATGGTCTGATGTTCATTTGCACCGATCTGCAGAGTCATAGTTCCAATATCGGTCACTTCAATGTCAATATCGCCTGTCTTGCCGGCATCTAACATAAAATTCATCTCAAATCCATCTACATTCGTAATCTTTACTTTATTTCCATCCAATAAAACGGTAGTCTGTGCTCCGAATGAAGATGTTAAATCTGCTGTCACTTGTGCATTCGTACCAACTGCTGTCGCTGCCCCGTCCAATCCCAGAAAAGCTTCCAGTTCTGTACTGCTGCAGCTTATTTCAATCTCAGAAGAAGCCCCGAACTGATTCGATACAAATGCCAGTCTATCCCCGTATGAAAAGATTTTCTCTATGGCTTCATATCCGCCGGTTTCCGGAAATCCCACATAACTTGGTGTTGCTGCCGAGTCTATTACCATAAGGCTTACATCCGCCTTTTCTGCACCGAATCTTAATTTCTCAAATACAGCGGCTGCATCTTCTCCCTCCGAAATGGAAATCTCCATTCCGTTGATAATAACTGTTCCTTTCGGTATAGTACCCGCTAACGTTGTAGCAGCAACAGACGACTGGGTTGCTGCCGCATCTACGGTTAATTTATAATCTCCTGCGTTGACTGTATCGGAAATTTCCATTCTTGTAATGCCGTCCGCATATACACGGGTATCAGAGGTTCCGTCTAATAACTTCTTCGTATTGTATTCGGTATCTCTGGAAATACGGTCAACCTCTTCAATCAGGGAATCAATTTCCTGCTGAATTGCTTCTCTGTCCTCTAACTTATTCGTATCATTTGCTGCCTGTACAGATAATTCCCTCATACGCTGCAGCATACTTGTAATTTCACCTAATGCAGTATCTGCAATCTGTAATACACTGATACCATTTGACGCATTCTCCGATGCCTTCCCCAGACCATCGATCTGTGCCTGCATCTTATTGGAAATTGCCATTCCTGCGGGATCATCCTTTGCATGATTAATCTTAAGTCCTGAAGATAACCGTTCCATGGATTCAGCAAGACTGCTCTCCGTTCTAAGTAATTGTGCATTTGTAATAACTGCCGACATATTGTGATTTACTTTCATATTCCCTTTACCTTTCTGCTATTCTTCCGCATCCATGCAAGCTGTTACATCCCTGTATATTCTGTATTCTATAATTGCTGTTTTTCTTTGTTTCTCTGACCTTTATATCGGTTTAAATTTCAAGTTTCTTAACTGCATCTATAAAGCTCTTCGCGATTTTATAAAGCCTGGTAGTCTGAACCTCATACTCTGTATTCTCACGATCTGTTTCGTCCTTGATAATCTCCTTAGAAAACTGTGAAAAGTCTAAATCCTTTGCATAAGTACACTGCAGGCTGCAGTTCTCTCCGATTGCTCCTGCAATGTCCTCCGTCTTCTCTGAAAGCAATTCCTGCAGTTCTTTATTGTCCGTAGCAATCAGACCGGAAATTCCTTCTTCCTTTGCTGCAATGCTTGCAGCTACCTTTCCTGCCTTCGACATCTCAAACATGATCTCTACCATGCCGTGTTTCTTTGTACCGCGGACAATTTTCAAGGAAAGGTTCGTCACCTCATTTCCTACAAGCACCGGAATGGTATACTGCTCTTCCTTTGCCATTTTTCCTGCAATGGAAAGCTGGGTATTCATCAATTTTAATTCCCGGATGTCCATGCTGGTAATATGTTCATCATCTGCAATCATGGTTTTCATGACATTTTCGGCGGTTTCCGCCAATGCTTCCTGGGCTGCCGCCATCTCTTCCGGTGTCTTCAGCGCATTCGCAAACCGTTCTAATATCTCTTCTTTAATTGCTTTAAAATCCACCTGCTCACCGGAAAAAACTTCATCACTGTTAAACACCTGGGAAAATACCTGATTCCGCTTCTGCATCAGACGATTTGCTGCTAAAACATTATTCACAGTATTAGGCATCTCAAAACGCTCTAACAGACGATATACTTCTTCATCTGCTGCGGCTGCCTGCTCTAACTCTGCCAACTGGCTCTTGGCATATTCATGTTCTAATATATTTTCCTGCTCCGCTGTTTCTTCTGCATATTCTGTAAGCGCTTCTTTTAGCTGCTCCGGTGTATAATTCTCCCAGTCCGGACTTTCCATCAGCTTGCGCATGGTAATGGGCGTTAAGGTTTCCATAGCATCTTTGATACAATTTGCCTGATATGCGGTATCTATCTGGTCCGTAATAGACTTTCCGGAAGCTTCTGCCTGATCTACACCCGCAAATTCGTCATCAATAGTATAGTCCATGCCGCTCTTTTTCGCACTTCTGACCGCAGTAAGCAGGTTTCTCATGGTAATTTCCGCTCCCTGGCTGACAAGTGCTCCAATCGCTGCGCCATCCGTCTTTTCCACCTGGCGGATCAGACGGTAAATTCCAATATAAGACTCTCTTTCTTCTGCGGAAATATCATGGTTCTGCTCTAATTTCCAGAGATATTCGCTGAAACGTTCAGTATCTTCTTTTCCGGTTTCCGCCTGAATAGTTTCTACAGTGGTATTTAACTCCTCTAAACTCATATCTAAAGGATTGCTTCCCTGTCGAATCAGCTCCCGCACGGCTGCCGGTGTCAAATTGGAAAATGTCCGCTGCACACGCTCATCCGCAGCTTTCATGGTCTGTATGGATTCTTCGTTAATCTCCAAACTGTTATAGGCTAAGATTCTTACCGCGCGGCGGTTTGCTTCGCTGCTTTCCATTCCAAGGTCTGTTAAAATATCCTCAACATTGGCAAAAGCTTTCTGAATGGAATCTCCTAAGTCCTTTCTCGGGGCTGTCATCAAGGCTTCATAGCTCTCGCCTGCTTTTTCAAAGGTATCTTTCAGCACTGTACCGGCTTCATGCAGACCGTCTATGGTATCTAAATCATACCCCCGCATACCGAGTACATATGCCGGCATTTCTTTCAAATCCGAAACTTTTCTGGAGGTTTCTTCCAAAAGGGCTGTCATGGAAACATCTGCAACTTCATCACTCTCGCCTAAAAGTGCGGCATAATAGCTGTTTTCCTGCTCCTTTAGCTTCGCTACCAGTTCTTCTAATGGCTTGGTATCTATGGAAATTCCCTGTTTTATCAATGCCCGGTTTGCTTCTGTTGTCATGGCAAGCCGTGTTTCCTCTAAAATTCTCCTTGCTCTTATAAATTCCAGTCCGCTGTCTGCTGCGGTTCCCGCCAAGGCTGCGGTATCTTTGGATGCGGTAACTGCGTCATCATTTTCCGCCCCTAATGCAGCCTCTATGGCATCTTTCGCTTCCATAACGGATTTTGCTGCCGTCATATCAAGCGTACCGTTTTTCCGCTGCGTCATGGTCTGCTCTAAGCTCTCAACGGTAATCTCCATGTGATTGGCTACCAGATAGGCAACGTCTTCTTCGGTCGCTTCCATTACCACTTCAACCGCATGTTCTGCCTTAGCAGTGACGGAGTATTCCGGTAAAAGCATGGCATCCTTCGGCCGGTCGCCTTCCGCTACTGCAGTGGCAATGGCTGCTGCAACAGCTCCGCCTTCCATGGGAAGCTGCAAACCTGAGAGCTTTTGCATATAAGAAAAGTTATCCACTGTAAATGGGATTTCACTTTGTATCATCCACCTGCTGTCAGAAAGTGTCTGTTCATTCACATCCGCACCTGCCGCTGTGATAACCTGCTCTAACTGCTCTTTTAAGGCTTCAAAATCAATGCCCTCCTCTTGCGGTGCAGTATAGGAAGAGCTGCCGGAAAACTCTGCCATATAAAGGTTTTCAATGCTCGGCTCTAAGTGATTATCCAGCATATATTTGATGGCACCCTCCGATAAAGACTTTAATTCCTGTGCCTGCTCATAGGCCTCTGTACCCTCTGTCATATTCTCTTCCGTAGCCGGTAAATCTGCAGCCTCAAAGCATTTCTGAAGCTGGTTTGCAGCCATGACACTGCCGCCAATTGCCTCTAACTGTTCCTTTGTCAGCGTATTTCCAAGTGCGGAAACATCCACTCCTGCCTTCGCAAGCTGTACTTTAATCTTATCGGTTACGGTAACGATCGTACCGCTGTCAGTATCACCTACCGGAAATCCTTCTTCCTGGGCTTTTCGATAGTCCTCAGGTGACATGGTATTTGACATGACTGCCATCTGGTTTTTTCGCTCTGCGGCATCCATCTGGCTGCTCATTTTCTCTTGAAATTCTTCAACAGCACTTTTCCCTGTTAATTCGTCTTTCTCATAGCCTGTCTGTCCCACACGGACAGATTTGTCCAAAGCATCCACTCTTGTCCTTACGGTTTCTGAAAAAGAAGTCGTTGCCTTCGCTTTTTCAAAAGGGGAATCTGCCTGTAAGGTCTGCTCTAATAAGCTCCCATTTTCTATCTTCATATCTTCTACCTCGTATTTTCGCTCCTGAATCTTTTTCTTAATGCAATTTCTAAATATTATGTCGGTAAAAATTTAAAAAAAATAAACACATAAGTAACTTTTTATGGGTTACTTATGTGTCTATCCAAATTTCAATTAATAGGAAAACTTAAATACAGCTACTCCATATCCCGGCAGCGGATATGCGAAGGAGTACGGTCTTCCGTCACACTCTGACTTCTTTGCCCGATAGCTTACAGGACGCTTTTCGCCGGTTCCGCCAAATTTCTCATCATCACTGCTTAATATCAGGCGGTAGGATTTATTTACGGGTACACCGACACGATAATCCTCTCTTGCAACCGGGGTAAAGTTGCAGACAAACAGCAGACAGTTCTTACCGTCTTTGCTCTTTCTGATAAAGCTGAAAATGCTCCGTTCCGCATCATTAGCATTGATCCACTCAAAGCCGTCACAGCTATGATCCAGTTCATGCATCGCCGGATATTTCTTATACATATGCAAAAGCTCTTTTACAAATTCCTGCACATGCCGGTGACTTGGATTATCCAGCAGATACCACTCTAATTCCGTTTTCTCACTCCACTCATGAAGCTGTGCAAATTCCTGTCCCATGAACAGAAGCTTTTTGCCAGGATGTCCCATCATAAAGGCATATCCTACCTTTAAATTGGAGAATTTATCCTCTCCAAGCCCCGGCATCTTATTAATCATGGAGCATTTCAGATGTACTACCTCATCATGGGAAAGTACTAAAATATATTTCTCACTGCCGTTATAAGACATGGCAAATGTCATTTTATTGTGG
>CAYWXJ010000017.1:0-25423 GCA_964462405.1 uncultured Eubacterium sp. | reverse complement strand
TAATACAACGTCAACCTTTAACTCGCCCCAAGGACAGTTATTTGCATCCGGAAATGCATAGATTTTGATTTCTTTTCCATCAACTGTGATAGAATCTTCTCCAGCAGATACCTTGTCTGCTAATTCGTATTTACCCTGAGAAGAATCATATTTTAACAAGTGTGCTAACATCTTAGGGCTTGTCAAATCGTTGATTGCTACTACTTCATATCCTTCTGCACCGAACATCTGTCTGAATGCAAGACGGCCGATACGGCCAAATCCATTAATTGCTACTCTTACTGCCATTCTTAATTCCTCCTAGAAATATAAATGTAATAGTTATTTGGGACTTTTACCCAACCTGTCTTCTATTTTAACCAATTTTTTTCCAAATTACAAGAGTTAAGATGAACTTTGTAAATTTTCCTTTTTCCCATTGTTCACTTTTGTACAGCATGAACCACCATACGGTAATCTTTTCCGCTGTATTCACAGGTAATCAATGTCAGCAGCACATCATCTGCATCTACCTGCACCTGCGTGTCATAGAGCGAGGCGTCAAGCACCGTATCCAGATACTCCTGTCTCTGCTCCCGTGTCTTTACACTGTGATAGACCGGCAGGGTCTCGCAGCTCCCGTAATAAGCCGAAAAAACCTGGTACTCTCTCTCTTCACCCTCCAGGTACACGGTGATGGTCTGATGTTCCTCCCAGTAGGCTTCCTTACGGTAATCCAACAGGCTGTGGAACATACTGCCGTCCTTCCTGTTGTGACCGTAGAGGATTGTCTGAAACTGCTCAAAAGGCTCTTGTGTATACTGATCCACAAAGATACTGCCTGCCCCATTCTCCCGGCCGTCTATGGTATGGGACAGGTAATAAGCATCATCATAGGAAAGCGCCACCGGATAATCTATGCTGCCGTCACAGCCGCTTAACCATGCCACACAATCCGGATTAATCCGGCGGAGGGCATCAAAATCAATCTGTACCCCGTCCGCCGGCGGCACGTCCTCTCCTTCCCTTTTAGCAGCTTCTCTTTTGACCGCCATCTCCCGGATTCTGTCATAGGTGCGTTCTCCCTGCCAGTACTCACATCCATGATATCCCAACACGCACACCATCACTAAAAACAGAGCCGCCGCAGCGGCTCTTATAAGCTGTAAGAGACGGATGCCTTTCTTTGGCACCGTCTGGTCGTTCCAATGTTTCATAGCACCCGCCTCCCTGTCATCATTTCTATGTGAGTTATTTTTCTTCCGGCCCCTCTGATCCCTGCACCGCTTTCTGTCTGCAATTCAGCAGAACCGTCAGCAGTACAAATACACCTAATGCCGCACCTGCAATAATCATGTAAAGTGAAAGCGGAGTCCGGTCTTCTGTCTTCACACTGCGTCTCTCCTGTCTGCTTTCCGCTTCGTCCTCCGCAGCTGCTTCCACAGCCGTACTCTGCCGGACGGGATCTTTTGGCGCATCCCCTCCCGCCTCGCTGTCAGTATCGCTTTGAAGGAGCACAGCTTCTGTATCTATGGCTTTCTTTGTGGAAGAATCTTCCCCTCTGGCAGAATTCCAGGAAGGATCTACCTCTCCGACAGAATCATCTGGCGTTTGATCCGGATCATCAGAAATGACGCCATTGTCCAAAGACTTCTCTGCACTCTTATCTTTCATGGTAAGAATGACTCCATTGTCTTCCTTCTCCACATCGGCATACTCGCTGCCGCTTAGGATTGTAACGGTTCCATCCGCACCGAAAGAAAACTGAATGTCCGCCGCTTTTTCATACCCTAAGGGCGCTTCCATCTCCCGGAGCGTATAGACAACGTCTTCCGTGGATTCCACAATATAGCCGGTCTTCGGGTTTTGATTCCCATCCGGATTTTGATATGCATACCAGACGTCCTTTCCGCCGCTTTCCACTTGAATTACCTTTGCTCCTGCGCTCGTTAGTTCCTTCTCGCTCTCCCCGGATTCCAGCGGCTGATAACCGTCTGTCGTCCACTGCCATTCGTCAGACACTGCTGTGCCGTCCGAAAGCAGCACTAGTTTTGCTCCCGGGATTTCATAACCCGCTAAAGTGCCGTCCGCTGCGATTTTTTTCACTGTCAGCCGCACCACCCCGACCTGGAGCGTATTTTCAATCAGATACCTTGTATCGCCGTTCACCTCGTCTGTGATAAAACAGCCGTCCGCTGATGCGGTGTCATATGTTACCCGTACTTTTTTGGCACCGGAAACGGCTTCTTCTCCTTCTTCTTCTGCCAGGGACACCTGAAATCTGTACTTTTTACTGGTATTTGCCTGATAGCCGTTGGGGCCCTTAACCTCTACGAGATAATACCCGCCTTCTCCCCAGGGCAAACCGTCCACTTTCACACTTCCTTTTGTGCCGTTCTCTGCGGAGATAATCATGCCGTCATCGCCGGCTAAGTCTTTATCTGCTTCATAGTCACGGTCTTGGGACGCATCCGACGAATCGCCAGTCAGCCCGACATATTGATAGGCGCCCTCACCGCTCTTTGTCGTCTGCACCAGTCTGACCTTGCCATTTTCTTCATAATACATCAGAAAACCTGCACCGCCTAAGCCGTTGTGTTTTTCGCTGTCGTCTGTTTTCGTAAATTCGATTCCGGCGGTGGTACGGTCATCATAAAAGGTATCGCTGCCCACCTCTTCTGATGTCGTGGATGCGGCCTGCATCAGGCGCACGCTGTTGTCCGAAATCTCATAACCTTCCGGCGCTTCTAGTTCCACTACCCAGTAATCTTTATCTTGTGCAAGCCCTTTGAAGACTGCCTCGCCTTTTTCATTGGTAACTGCCGTCTTGCTGGGTGCATTGTCCTTACTATTTTTAATCAAACCAAACTTTGCCCCTGCAAGAGGTAGTTCTTCTCCCGTAACCGGGTCTTTATACAGCTTTTTTACCGTAATGCTTCCCACCTGGCTGCCGGTGGCGCTGCCCATGCTGCTGATATTCACGGAGTCGGAGTCACTAGCCCATATCGATTTTTCTGAGTAAAGAGCCACTTGGTTTTCAACCGTGTCGCCTATTTTTTCTACCAACAGTACCTGATACTGCAGGACATACGGCTTTTTGCAGGAATCAATGGTAATATCCGCCTGCCTGCTTCCATCGGAATTGGTTTGGAATGAAACGCTCCACCCTTCCGTTACTTCAGATTCAGAGTTCCATGTCAGAGTTCCATACCCGTTATTTTCGGCCTCATACAGATGGAAATTTTCATCGTCATATTCTGCACCTTCATTGGTTAGTATATCCGTTAAGGTAACTTTGCCCATATCAGCCGCCCAGGGGTTTACTTTGATGGTATAAGTAATCGTCTTGTCTTCACCCTCTTCAGAACTATTAGGAAACACACCCGTCTTTTCTACCCGCTTATTCTCAATCTGGCCCTGTGTTGCCCCGCCGCCTTGGGCGGTAAAGTACCCTGTCGCACCTTCCGTTGTTTCCGTTGTTACGGAAGCCTGATTCGTAGCGTATACCGTATAACCCTCCAGGAAAAGTTCCTGGCTGTTTTTTATCTGTACATATACCGTAACGGTAACTTTTTTCCCGCCGCCACCGTCAGCTTGAGCTTTTACAAAGTCAGTTAAATTAAGCTTTAACTTGCCTAAACTTTCGCCATTTTCTATGGTATAAGAATAATTTGTATTGGTACTGTTACCCACTCCATCTGCATCATAGGTTATCGTCTCCGAAGCAGAGCCTTCTGGCTCTATCACCACCTTGGTCAGAAGAAGCTGTGCCTCTTTTCCCTCCGGAGGCGTCACTTCAGCCCCGTCTTTTTTATAGCCGAGGGTGCCTGCCAGTGCGCTTAAGTCATCCTCCACGACAGCGGATCTTAGTATCTCGTTATCATTATTAACGCTAATCGTATAGCAGAAGCCGCTTTCACTGGTGGCATTCTCATAGTAGGACTCGGCCGATTTGGTAATCATATTATTTTTAGTAATATAGGCCATGGCATCCACAGATACCGGCGTTTTATCATCTATCACCATTCGTGCCGCATTATAATAGCTCTGATCCTTTGAGGTTCCGCTAGTCGTATCTTCCGTTGCGCCCCAGTCCTCCGCGTGGGTCTTGTATGTAATGGAAATCTTGTTTAAGTCTTCGGACGATAGGCCGTTACTGTTGGTTACACTGCCATCTGAACTAAGGGGTCCCTGTCCATATAGTTCAATGGTAAGCGTCTTGCCATCTTCTGCAATGGTTTTTTTCCATTTGCCATCTGGGTTCTCATCGGTCCTCTCTGTCAGTTTAGTGCCATTCAGATATACACAGACATCCGCCGTATCCTCATGTATGCTATGCGTATTCCCCATACCAGTATCGCTATCGATAGTGCTTTCCGACTTGCCTATGTAATCCGTAATCTTGGCCGTTGTAAACGAAGTATTGCCATAGGAGGGCTTCAGCTTCCATGTAATCAAACCGGTTGATTTGTCAAAGCTATAACTAACATATTCCTTCGACAGCATCTGCTCAGCAGCGGAAACCTCGATTCCAGCGCCCTCCCACGTATACTCACCAATCCCCGAGCCATCAGGAAAATAGCAGGTGATCGTGGGCTGATTACTAAACTTTATAGCCTTAACCGTATCTGTACTTGTATCTGTACTTGTATCGTACTCAGTGTTCGTTGTAATCCGCGTATCAAAGGTAATCGTGCATTGCTTCCCGGCCAGTGATGCATTCTGGAACGTGACCGCCAGCTTGTCATGGTTAGCCGTATTTCCCTCATCGTCTGTAACCGTTACCTCGCTATAAGTATAATAGATGTCAGCCGTATCGACGGTCCCTATTGTTTGGTTATCTACTTTCACCGTGTCAGTTAGCAGCTTTAGTCTTGCGGGAGATGCAGCCAGCACATCCTCCACTACGGCTTTCCAGACGCGCGACTGATCAGGATTGACCGTAATCGTCCAGCGGATCACATCTGCGGAAATCTGCTTACCGGCTTTTGCAACAGTGCTGTTTCCGGTTCCTGTTACTGTAACCGTGTCACTGGCTGTTAAATCCTCCGGTGTCGTCGTCTCATCTTTACCTTCCGGAATCAGATACGCATTGTTTGTGGCGGAAAGCAATTCGTTACCTGCGTCTTTACCAGCATGTTCAAGCAGTATCTTTTCCGCCGCATCATTCAGGCGCGTTGTCACAATAAATTTCCCATTCGATGAAGTCTGGGCTGAATCCGGAAATGTATAAGTTATCGTTGTTTTGGCGGAGTCATCTCCAGAGGCTTCCGTACTCCCTACCTCAATGCCTTCGACTTTTGTTGTTTCCACGCTCTTATCATAATCATAACTGTAAAGGGGCGTTCCCGCATAGGATACGCTTACCAGTTCCTGATATGTGGCATCAAAGACATCCTTCAAGGTATAACCTGCCAGGCTTCTATTCTCCGGGGTTATGTCAATCGTCCATGTGATCTCATGGCTGCTGCTGTTATAACTTCCGGTTTTACTAATTTCCTCCGGCTCTGTAGATGCTTTTTTCGGCAGCGTAACCAGATGCTCATTACCCGGGATGCTTAACGTAAACTCTGTCTCATCCTCACCGTTTAATTTCGCTTTATTTAATTCAAGCTGCAGCCCTGCAGTAAAAGCAATGTCCAGGTAAGGATTGTCTAAATCTTTACTCACATTGTCCATGAAGGTATAGGTGATGTCCTTCGTGGCATTGCTTGGACCTGTTACCGTAACCATATCCACGTTGCTGCCATCTATACTTGCCTGCAAAATACCCGCCACTTCGGTTCCTTCTGGAAATTCCAACGCTTCCGGAATGCCGCTTACGGTAAAGTAATCCCCTGCCACCAAGTCTCTTTGATCTAACGTGCCATCATCTTCTCCCGCATCTTCTCCTTCAGTAACTTTATGCCCGTATCTTACCTGATAGGCCGTATTGATGACAAACTTAATTCCTTTATTAGAATCTACATCTTCTAAGTTAATAGCATCCCCAGGTGCGTATGTCCCATATAGCGTACCGCCAACATATACTTCTACATATGTACTGTCTGTGTCCGTATCAATCTGCTCGCTAAACTTGGGGCTGCTGCTCTCAGTCAGCTCAATAGGCGTCGTTCTTTGTGCTGTTCTACTGCTGTAGAACGTCAGCTTCAGCGCATCCTGTTGTTCATCTCCGGTTTCCGTTTCCGGCTCATCTTTATCTTCGTCTTTATCTATATATATATATATATATAGCTTATTGTAAATGCGGTTGTATACATTTTCATATACTTTTTCGTTTTTCAAATCCGCATATTCTTCCTGTTCT
Source organism: uncultured Eubacterium sp. (assembly GCA_964462405.1). Classification (GTDB taxonomy): domain Bacteria; phylum Bacillota; class Clostridia; order Lachnospirales; family Lachnospiraceae; genus Roseburia_B. The sequence goes on along the minus strand of CAYWXJ010000017.1, from coordinate 19,137 downwards.
TTTGCCGTGTCCAAATTGCCTGACGCCACCTCGACCAGCAGGGCGCATGCATCACCATAAAACCCTTCGGAAGATTCCTCCGAGCCGCCAACGGCTTCTTTCAACTGCCCCAGGCTGCTTAAAAATGCCGCCTCAACTGCTGGGTATAAGGCGTCAAAAATTGTTCCGGCGATTTCGTCTATCTCTTCTTCTGTCAGTGGGGCTTCTTCCTTCGCGTTCCCGCCGCCGCTTCCATTTTCTTCTGCTCCGGAAGCTGTGCTTCCGTTTTCTTCTGTGCTTGAAGCTGCATCCCCGTTTTCTTCTGTGCTTGAAGCTGCATCCCCGTTTTCTTCTGTGCTTGAAGCTGCGCCCCCGTCTTCTTCTGTGCTTAAGGCTGCATCCCCGTCTTCTTCTGTGCTCAAGGCTGCATCCCCGTCTTTTGGCGTATTTAAGGCTGCGCTTCCGTTTCCTTCCTCTCCGGAGGATGTTGTTCCCATTAATTCTGTACTGTCACCCTCCGCCGCCTTAGCGGTCCAGACATCCCCTGCCCCTGCGCCCATGCACAATACAAGGGCAAGTGCAAGCAGTAAACTCAAGATTCGTTTCTTCATTCCTTTTTCTTTCATTATGTTCTACTCCTCTTCTAGTAAATTTGTTCTCTGTTGTCAAGTAAGTAATGAATCACTTACTTGACTTGTAAAAAAAAAAGGATTCCATTTCCAGAATCCCTATTTTTCTTTCGACAACCCCATGATTCCCTTCGAGACCAGCCCGAATATAATCTCGTAGCTCTCCGGCGTGTCGGGAAACTCCCCCCGGATAACGCGTCTGGAAAATATTCCGGCGGTATCTAAGATGTATGCCCAAAGGACATCAGAAGGCACCTTCTCCCTGAAATGGTAAATTTCGTCAAAGGGCTTGATAATCTTCTCAAAATTACTGAAATAGGTCTTCTTCGCCTCCTCGTTCCTCTCCCTATACTCCTTACTCAGGCCGAGAATGCCTGAGTCCCAGTACTCAAAATAGAATACTGTGCGGTAATCGTTTTGGACAAGGAACGAAAAATACTTCATCCACAGAGAATGCACAATCACATAGGCCTCCTCATCCGTCTTCGGAATCTGTACTGCCAACGAATGAAAAAGTGCGGCAATCTGCCTGTGTATCTGTTCATAGCAGAGCCACAAAAAATTCTCCTTCGTCCCGAAATGACGGTAGATCAACGCTTCGGAGACGCCCACATAGTCCGTTGCCTGCTTCATGCAGAAGGATGCTATACCTTCCTGAGCGATAATCCTCATACCGGCATCCATCAATTCCTCTTTTCTGTTCACATATGCCATTTTATCCCTCTTTTTCTCAACGCCCAATCCAATCAACATATCTACTATATATTACCTTATGATTGCTTTTACAGTCTAGCACACTATCCAACCCCGGTCAAGCTGACAGTTTTTCTAAATTATCTGCAAAAAAGAGGTTATCTTTTGTCCATTTTATCATTCATTTCTTGTCAATCATCTGATCTTATGCTATACTTCATGCAGTAAAACTAGAGCAAGGAGAATAACAGTATGAAAGAAGCCGTAAACCGGGGGATTGCTGTGGTAAATGCCTGTATGAAAAATGTATGGACGCTTCTTTTTCCCATGACATTTTAGAGGAAGTTGCGACTATGTTACTGCTTCCTGCAATGAGGACGGTGTCGGTCATGCGATTGCAAAATTTACCGAAAATAAAAACCAGAAAGGATAACAACTATGTACTGGGATACACATATGCATTGTAATTTTTCCGGCGACAGCACAGCTCTGCCGGAAGACATGATTCTAGCTTCCATTGAAAAAAATTTAGACGGTATCTGCTTTACAGACCATATCGACCATGACTATCCGGGACCGACGCCTTTTCACTTTGACCCGGTGAAATATCTTCAGGTCTTAAAGCCGCTTCAGGAAAAATATAAAGAACAGCTTGCCATTCATATTGGCGTAGAACTGGGATTGCAGCCCCATTTGAAAGCATACTATGAAGACTTTCTTGCAAAGGGCGAATTTGACTTTGTCATCGGCTCTTCTCACGTTGTGCATGGGATTGATCCCTATTATCCCGAATTTTATGAAGGAAAGACAGAGGACGAAGCTTATCTGGAATATTTTGAGTCTATTTTGGAAAACCTTGCTGTATTCGACAATTTTGACGTATACGGACACATTGACTATGTGGTACGCTACGGTCCGAACAAAAATGCTAATTATTCCTATAAGAAATTTCAGGATGTGATTGATGAAATCCTTCGCATGTTAATCGCAAAGGGAAAAGGAATTGAAATCAATATGGCTGGTTTTAAATACGGGCTTTTTCACCCGAACCCTGCGGAAGATATTTTAAAACGCTACTGCGAGCTTGGCGGCGAGATTCTTACCCTTGGCGCCGACGCCCATGCACCGGAGCATGTGGCATACGACTATTATCGTATTCATGACATTCTAAGTAATGCCGGGTTTACCTATTATACGGTTTTTAAAAACAGAAGACCTCTCTTTTATCCGCTGTAACAGCAGCGGATTCTTTATATGCGTGAACTTAAATATTTCTATATCAACCCTAATTTCAGCATAGCATGTGCAACACCTGCATTCTCAATATGATCCGTTACCATATAGGCATGTTTCTTCAGTTCATTTACAGCATTGCCCATGGCGACGCCTATATTTGCATACTGCAGCATTTCCATGTCGTTAGGCCCGTCCCCGAATGCAATGGTATCCTCCTGCATCAGTCCAAAATACTCTACTGCTTTCTGCATTCCGGTAGCCTTGTTGACACCTGCGGTCGTCACTTCTCCGCTGTATTCATCCGGCTCTTCAAAGCTGGTGACTGTAACATCCATTTCCGGAGCAAATACCTTCTGCACCTCGCTTACCGGCACCGGACAGTTATAATACATCATTTTTTCTACCTTGGGGTAAAAGCCCTCTCCGGTTTCTGCCGAAAGCCCTGCGAAAATCCGGACGATTTTTTCTAAATCCACGCCCATATCCACAAATACCTGATGCATCGCTTCCTGCTGGTCTTTATGCACAATGGTTCCGGCAGCAGACTGGAACCCATAGGGAGTCTTCTGCTCACGGAGATACCGGACGGCTTTTTGAATCGCTGCTTTTTCCATGATCTTATGATAGATTACCTTTCCGTCACACTCCACGTAAGCTCCTGCTGCCGCGATAATTCCATCAAAACCCTCTTCTAAGAGCCACGGATAGATCTGATTCTTACTTCTCCCGGTACACAACAGAATCTTATGCCCGTTTCTCTTTGCAGCCTGCAATGCTTCTTTGGTTGATGCTAAAACAGCACTCTTAAAGCCTACTAGTGTGCCGTCTATATCAAAAAAGATAATCTTTCCCATTGTTAAATCCCCTGTCTGTTATTTTGTTTCGCGAACGATTTTACGGATTGGAAGAATGCAGCCCGGAGATACGGACAGCTCATCTACTCCCATTTCCAGGAAACGTTTCGTCAGCTCCATATCTGCTCCAAGCTCACCGCAGATACCCGCCCAGATGCCTTCCTTGTGCGCATTTTTTACTACCAGCTCAATCAAACGCAGGATTGCCTCCGAATGGGCATTGTAGAACTTATCAAGCTTTGCATTCTGACGGTCGATCGCCAGCGTATACTGCGTCAAATCGTTCGTTCCTATACTAAAGAAATCCACTTCTTTTGCCAGCAAGTCACTTAAAATGGCTGCTGCCGGAGTTTCAATCATGATTCCCTGCTCCACACTGCCGTATGGAATGTTATCTGCATCTAATTCTGCTTTTACTTCCTCTGCAACCGCTTTAATCTCTTTTACTTCTTCTACGGAAGTAATCATCGGATACATAATTGCTATATTACCATAATTGCTAGCGCGAAACAAGGCGCGAAGCTGCGTTTTAAAAATATCCTTCTGCATCAGACAGATACGGATTGCACGGTAGCCCATCGCCGGATTTTCTTCTTTATCCAAATGAAAATAATCTACCTGCTTATCTGCACCGATGTCTAAGGTACGAATGATGACCTTCTTTCCTGCCATCGTTTCAGCCACCTGACGGTAAGCATTAAACTGCTCCTCCTCGGTCGGGAAGGTGTCCTTTTCCAGATATAAAAATTCGCTGCGGAAAAGTCCGATTCCTCCGGCATCATTTTGTAATACTGCTGCTAAATCAGATACATTCCCGATATTTGCATAGAGATTGATTTTCTGACCGCTTAAAGTCACATTTTCTTTGCCCTTCAACGTCAACAGCAATTCTTTCTGTTCTTTGTCCTTTTCCTGCTGTTCTTTATATTCTTCCAAAATCTCTGCTTCCGGTTCAATAACGATTTCACCCTTGTACCCGTCTACAACTGCCAGCTTACCATTCCAGCTTTCTTCGATTTTCACGCCAATCAGCGCCGGAATGCCCATAGTACGGGCAAGAATTGCGGTATGGGAGTTTGCGGAGCCAAGCTCTGTTACAAAAGCTAACAGCTTGGATTTATCCATCTGAACCGTTTCGCTTGGAGCTAAATCCTCTGCCGCCACGATGACCGGTTCTTCCCCGATATTGCTGTCCGTGCCGCTGCCGCTCAATACGGCAATCACACGCTCGGAAATATCCTTTACATCCGCAGAACGTGCCTTGAAATATTCATCATCCATATTTGCAAACATCTCCGCAAAATTATCTCCGGTTGTGGCAACCGCATATTCTGCATTGACTCCCTGGGCAGCAATTAAATTGTGTACGGAATCGTTATAATCGCCGTCCTCTAACATCATCGCATGCACTTCAAAAATCTGTGCATTTACTTCGCCTACTTCTTTTAAAGCTTTTTCATATAATGCATTTAACTGTTCGATTGCTTGTGCCTTTGCAGACTCATATCTTGCAATTTCACTCTCAGCATCTTCGATTTTTCTGCGTACTACCTGATTTTGTTTTTTGGAGTAAAAGAGTATTTTTCCAATTGCTACTCCACCAAATATTTTTTTACCGTTTCGCTTTTCCATACCGCAATATCCTTTCTATTATCCGCAGCTGTACCGTTTATAAATTTGCCTTAAAAAATGCTTCTAATGCTTCTGCGGCCGCATCTTCATCCTCACCGGTAATTTCGATTTTTACCGTATCGCCTTTTTTTACGCCAAGTGCCATCAGTGCCATTAATTTCTTTACATCCGCGCTTTTTCCGTTGCAGATCAGTGTAACAGAAGATGAAAATGCTTTGCTCTCCTTTACTAACAAACCTGCAGGTCTTGCATGGATTCCGATTTCGTCTGTGATTGTGTACTCAAATGATCTCATAATATATTCCTCCTAATATTCCTGATATTAAAAATTTTTCGTGTGTGAAGCAGTAATCTACTTTATATTAGTTACCATTTTCCACTATTTTTAAAACTGCCCGATTAACATAAGGCACATTTCATCCGATAAAAATTTGCCATTTCTCACCGGATTTGCAGCATCCGCACTCCTTTTCACGATTTTAATGACATATCCTGCTCCATTAGTTTTTCCTTCTCATAAAGAAAACCCGGACACAATCAAATGAAACATCTTACTATGCTTCGATTCAAAAATGCCCAGGTCTTGCCGACTTAACGTAACAATCCTTGTATTTTAGGATATATTTTATTGAATAATTTTTGCAAGATGTGCCGTCAGGTACATCATTTCCCCCTCCGGCACCTCATAGTCTGTCTGTTCTGCAATATACGCTTTTATCTGTAAGGCTCCGTCATAAGCCCTTTTATACTTCCTTTTTTTCCCGATTGCATAATCAGTATACTATGACTTGGAAAATGAGTCAACGGGCTTTCGGTATTTTATTTAAAATCAATCCGCCTCCGGCGATACAGTCCTCTTCATAAAAGACAACAGCCTGTCCCGGCGTAATGGCGCGCTGCGGTTCATCAAATACGAACCGTACCTTGTCCTCTCCCTCTTTATACAGGGCTGCCATCGCTCCCTTGTGGGCATACCGGATTTTCGTGAGAAAACGCATACCGTCTTCTATCTGCGGTATTCCCATATAATTGATATGATCTGCTAAAAACTCCCTGCTAAATACATTCTCCGGTTCTCCGATGACAACTTCATTGGTATCCGTACGGATTTCTGTTACAAAAACAGGCTTTCCCATGGCAAGATTTAAGCCCTTCCGCTGTCCGATGGTATAATGGGTGATGCCTTTGTGGCAGCCTAAAATTTTCCCATCTGCTGTCACAAAATTCCCGCAGCCCGGAACTCTGCCCGGTGCCACGCGCTCAATAAATCCTGCGTAGTCATGATCTGGTATAAAACAGATCTCCTGACTGTCCGGCTTCTTTGCCACCCGAAGACCGATTTTTTCTGCAATAGCACGGATTTCCTCTTTGGTATATTCCCCTACCGGCATCAATGTATGTGAAAGCTGCTCCTGGGTCAGATTATACAGCGCGTAGGTCTGATCTTTTGCTGTTGTTGCAGATGCCGCAATGGCATAACGGCCGTTTTCTCTTCTGGCAATTCTTGCGTAATGTCCGGTGGCAATATAGTCCGCACCAATCTCTAAGCTGCGGTTTAAAAGTGCTTCCCACTTTACATAACGGTTACAGGCAATACAGGGATTCGGCGTTCTTCCATGCAGATATTCCTCCACGAAATAGTCCACCACATCCCGTTTAAAATCTTCCCCGAAATTCATGACATAAAATGGAATACCGATCTGGTCCGCGACCCGTCTGGCATCTTCCACCGCACTTAGGGAGCAGCATTCCTTTCCTGTTTCTTCTCTCTTTTCATTCTCCTGCCACAGACGCATGGTCACGCCGATGACATCATATCCCTGTTCTTTTAAAAGATAGGCTGCCACAGAGGAATCCACCCCTCCGGACATGCCTACTACGACTTTCTTTTTCTCCATTCTTATGCTCCATTCACCTAGTTCTTTTTCTTAGTGTAACGGCTCTTTTTCGATTCGTCAAGAGTTCCTATTTCAAGCTGTTCCGCGCATATCTGCAATGACCATTTTTACTTTTTCTACTGTGTATTCCATCTCTTCTCTGGTATTTTCTGCGCCCAGTGTAAAACGGAGCGCTCCCTCTGCCCATTCCCGATCTACACCGATTGCGGATAATACATGGGAGCTTTCTGCGCTGCCTGTGGAACAGGCGGAACCGGAGGATACACAGATTCCCTGGGTATCTAACAAAATTGCCGCTGCTTCTCCTGTAATTCCCTTAAAACAGAAGCTGGCATTATTGGAAAGCCGGAATTTCCGGTTGCCTGTCATAATCACATCCGGTATCTCACTTAAAATACGATGCGCCAGATAGTCCCGCAAATATTTTATTTTACGGTTTTCCCACTGCATACTTTTGTGTGCCAGCTCTGCAGCTTTTCCCATACCCACAATTCCCGGTACATTTTCGGTTCCGGCTCTGCGGTTGCTCTCCTGGGCACCGCCCTGGATAAATGCGGGAAGGTTAATGTCACTTCGAATATAGAGGAAGCCTACGCCCTTTGGTCCGCCGAATTTATGGGCACTGGCACTTAACATATCAATATGATCTCTCTGTACATGAATCGGCAGATGACCGTATGCCTGGACCGCATCCGTATGGAAAATCAAGTTATTTTTTCCTGCCAGCCGTCCTAACTCTTTGATCGGCTCAATGGTTCCGATCTCATTATTTGCATACATGACCGATAACAGACAGGTATTTTCTAAAATTGCCTCCTCTGCTTCTGCTAAAATCACTCTTCCGCTGTCGTCTACCTTCAGATGGGAAATGCCACAACCGGTTTCTTCTAACTCTTTACAGGTATTTAAAATGGCATGATGCTCTACCGGCGTGGTCAGAATATATCCTTTTTCTCCATTATGCATTTTTTCATAGAGGTGTACTGCTTCCTTTAATGCCCAGTTATCTGATTCAGTTCCTCCTGATGTAAAAAATATTTCCTCTGGTCTTGCATGAATAGTTCCCGCAATCACTGCCCTGGCATTTTCAATAGCATCCTTGCTCTTTTCTCCAAATTCGTAAATCGTAGACGGATTTCCATAATAAATCTCCTGATAGGGTTCCATAGCTTTTGTTACCTCCGGCAGGGTCCTGGTGGTAGCTGCATGGTCTAAATAAATCATCTTACTCATTTTTTCACTCCATTTCTCATATAATGCAAAAACCCGATTTTGATGGTGATTTGGTGCAGATACAAAATAAAATAAAAAATCCGGTAATTTTTGGCACATTACTGCTTACCTCTTCCGGTATCCTTAGCAAAATCATAGGCTTCTTCTATAGAATATTCCTCTCAAGAACAATCGGTGCAGAAGGACTTGGTATCTATCAGCTAATTTTTCCAATTTCTACGATTTGCTTTGCCATTACTGTTTCCGGTCTAAGCACCGCTTTGTCAAAATATGTTGCAGAGTATCAGGAAAGGGATCCGTCTTCCCCGAAACGGTTCCTGCGTTTTTGCCTGCTTGCATCCGGTACCCTTTCGATTTTTGCCATGCTGCTGCTCTTTAAATACGCAAATTTCATTGCAGAACATATACTATTGGAACCACGATGCGAACCGTTGATTCCGATTCTTGCCTGTTCCATTCCCCTTGCTTCTATCCATTCCTGCATTCATGGATATTATTACGGCAAGAAAAAAGCAGCTATCCCTGCCGCTTCTTCATTTATAGAACAATTTGTCCGGGTAATTTTTGTTTTTCTTGTCTACCGGATTTGTTTAGAACAGGGAAAAACCATAGACGCTTCCATCGCTGTCTGGGGACTGGTATTCGGAGAAGCCGGAGCTTTTCTTTTTTGTATCACTGCCCTGCTGTTTGCAAAAGAAACGCCTGCACCTTCTACAGGATTTCAGGTATCCTCTCCCGGGAAGAAGCTGCTTACCTATTCTCTTCCGCTGAGCGCAAACCGATTGGCTTTAACACTGTTTTCCAGCTTTGAATCCATATTGATTCCTTCGAAGCTCTGCCAATTCGGCTATTCGCAGTCAGATGCCCTGAGTGTTTACGGTGTACTTACAGGAATGGCACTTTCTGTTATCATGTTTCCTACTGTATTTACAAATTCCGTTTCTGTTATGGTCCTTCCGGTGATTTCGGAAGCCGACAGCAGGCACGACACCGCTAAAATCCGGCAGACGATTCATTTGACCATTTTAGGCTCTCTGCTGCTTGGTTCTTTCTGTACATTTGGATTCCTTATCAGCGGAAAATGGATCGGTGATTACCTTTTCTGCAACGCACTTGCAGGAAAATTTATCTGTATGTTAAGCTTCATTTGTCCTTTTTTATTTTTATCCTCGATTTTATCAAGCATCCTTCATGGGCTTGGAATGCCGAGCTATCCGTTTATTTTAAATCTCTTAGGGAGCTTTGTCCGTATCTGCTTTGTGTATTTTCTGATTCCGATATATGGATTAAAAGCTTATCTGATGGGAATGTTAGTAAGCCAGATTTTAACGGCAGGACTTTCGATCTGGATTCTCCGTAGAAAAACCAGGAAGTTTGGATTATAACAAGAAGCTCCTTGGAGTCCTTTTGGAAGGACTCCAAGGAGCTTCTTACAGCATAAATTATAAAAATCTCAGATTATACACGGCTTAAATATTCACCGGTTCTTGTATCAATCTTAATCACATCATCCTGCTCAACGAATAACGGAACATATACAGTAGCACCTGTTTCTACAACTGCAGGCTTGGTAGCACCTGTTGCAGTATCACCCTTAAATCCAGGCTCTGTGTCCGTAATCTGTAACTCTACAAATAAAGGCGGCTCTACAGCAAATACGCTTCCGTTGTGAGAACATACCTTAACCATTTCATTCTCTTTTACAAATTTTAATGCATCGCCAATATCGTCTTTGCTCAATGCAATCTGATCATATGTCTCAACGTCCATGAAGTAGAATAAGTCACCATCTGCATATAAGTACTGGTAATCTTTTCTGTCAATACGTGCCTGTGGGCATTTCTCGGTAGGACGGAAAGTCTTCTCTACTACACCACCACTCTTGATGTTCTTTAACTTGGTTCTTACAAACGCTGCACCTTTTCCTGGTTTCACGTGCTGGAATTCGATGATCTGAAAAATATTACCTTCTAATTCAATGGTAATACCATTTCTAAAATCTCCTGCTGAAATCATAAATTTTCCTCCTTAATACGTTTGGGACATATTGCCCGCTTGTACAATTTTATAATAAAAGTATTGATATTTCAACCTTTTTTTATGTTATTCCGTAAAATTTCTCTTCTCAATATCAGCAATCATGGCGATTCTATCTGCATGTCTGCCACCGAGGAACTCTGCCTCTAAATATGCCTTTACAATATCCTTCGCCAGTTCAACACCTACGATACGCTCTCCAAAGGCAATAATATTCGCATTATTGTGCTGCTTTACTAATCTTGCTGTTGCAGTGTCGGAGCATACCGCAGCCCGGATTCCTTTTACTTTATTGGCTGCAATGGAGATTCCCACTCCGGTTCCGCAGATTAAAATTCCGCAGTCTGCTTTACCTTCAGCAACCGCTCTGGCTACCTTCTCACCGTATTCCGGATAATTACAGCTTTCTTTTGTGTCTGTTCCGTAATTCTCTACTTCATGTCCAAGCTCCTTGACATATTCCATAATCTGTTTTTTTAATTCTACTGCTGCATGATCGTTACCAATTACAATCTTCATAAAATCCTCCGTTCTGTTTTTCCCTATATTTTTTACGGAATCCTCTGGTATTTATTGTACATAGCCTGGTGTTATTTGTCAATTTGTAACCGTTTGACCATTATTTTTTCCGACTATGCCTTTGATAGAAAAACAAGACTACTTTTTCTACATAACGTTTTAGCACAATCTGAATCTCTTCCTTCGGATTTATCGGTTCCACAAGAATAGTCCGGATTCCCGCTAAGTTTGCACCGCACACATCTGTAAATATCTGATCGCCGATAAACAGTGTATTGCTGCAGTCCGTGTGCATCCGCTCCATCGCCATACGGTAATTGGCAGGTTTGGGTTTTCCTGCTTTGAAAATATAATCCACACCTATTTTTTCATTGAACATTTTTACCCGCGGCTCCTTATTATTCGAAAGCAGCGTACAGGAATATCCTAACTCTTTTAAATGTGCGAACAGTGCAACCGCCCTCTCATCCGCCGGTGCACCGTGGGGAACTAATGTATTATCAATATCGAAAATCAGTCCCCGATACCCCTCTTCATACAATTTGTCAAAATCGATCCTGTAAGCAGATGATATATATTCATCCGGATATAAAAAACGTCCCATATTCACTCCTCTCAAAAACTGCCGCAAAAAAAGCGGCAGTTCCTCGCCGCTGTCTGCACCTTTTAGGTCATAAGTTTGTAAAGCTGCCTATTTATCCAAAATTTTCTTTAATTCATCCATAAATGTATTTATATCTTTAAATTCACGATATACCGAAGCAAACCGGACATATGCAACTGCCTCTAAATCCTTAAGCCTGTCCATAACAATTTCGCCAATATCTGAACTGGAAATTTCTTTCTCTTCCCGGTTAAAGATGTCTGTTTCAATCTCATCTACCAGTTGATTAATCTGATTCGCAGAAACCGGACGTTTATGGCAGGCACGCAGAATACCTGCTTCTATTTTAGAACGGTCATACTGTTCTCTGTTATTATCCTTCTTAATTACAATCAGCGGTATGGTTTCCACCTTCTCATATGTAGTAAAACGCTTTCCGCACATATCACATAAACGTCTGCGGCGGATGGAATTATTATCATCTGCCGGTCTTGAATCAATCACCCTCGTATTTTCACCACTGCAATATGGACATTTCATTTTAACCCTCCTAAGGTTTTCTTCTTACCTCTTCTTCTTTCACTTCTACCAGTATAATATCTGAGCCGATACGGACAATACACTTCCATGGTATGCAAAATTCAAATTCATGTCCGAACATGCCAAAAATCTTACATGGTCCGGGCACAATGATTGCCTGAATACAACCCGTCTGCTCATCAAATTCAATATCAATTACATTCCCAAGACATTTGCAGTCACAAACATTGATAACTTCCTTTTCCTGAAGCTCACATAAACGCATCAGCAGCCCTGATTTCATTCTTTTTTTTAGTCTATTCCAAAAGCTGCCGCACTATTCCTAAACATTGAAACGGAACAACATCACATCACCGTCTTTTACTATATATTCTTTCCCCTCTAAGCCTACAATTCCTTTTTCCTTTGCTGCAGAAAGGCTTCCGCAATCCAAAAGGTCCTGATAGTTTACCACCTCAGCCCGGATGAATCCACGCTCAAAGTCTGTGTGAATCTTTCCTGCTGCCTGCGGAGCCTTCGTTCCTTTGACAATGGTCCAGGCTCTTGTTTCGTCTTCCCCTGCTGTCAGATAACTGATCAGTCCTAACAGGCTGTAGCTTGCTTTAATCAGCTTCTCAAGTCCGGATTCTTTTAATCCTAATTCCTCTAAGAACATGGCTTTTTCATCATCATCTAATTCTGCGATTTCCTGTTCAATCTGCGCACAGATTACAAATACTTCACTGTTTTCGGAAGCTGCCTGCTCTCTTACTTCCTGTACAAAAGGATTCGAAGCCCCGTCCTCTGCAAGATCTTCCTCTGCTACATTTGCAGCATAGATGACCGGCTTTGCTGTCAAAAGATTATATGACTTAAACCATGCAGTTTCATCCTCATCATCAGACAGCTCAAAGGTCTTTGCCATATTTCCGTCTTCTAAGTATTTCTTGAGCTGTTCTAAAAGTGCCAGCTCCTTTGCAAGGGTCTTATCCATTCTCGCACCTTTTGAGGTCTTAGCAATACGACGCTCTAAGATTTCAATGTCAGAAAAAATAAGCTCTAAGTTAATTGTTTCAATATCCCGGACCGGGTTGACGCTTCCGTCTACGTGAACGACGTAACTGTCTTCAAAGCAGCGTACAACATGCACAATGGCATCTACTTCACGAATATTTGCAAGGAACTGGTTTCCTAATCCTTCTCCCTTGCTCGCTCCCTTTACAAGACCTGCAATATCTACAAATTCAATGACTGCCGGAGTTACCTTTTTCGAATGATACATATCTCCTAATTTCTTTAACCGCTCATCCGGTACCGGAACGATTCCCACATTCGGGTCAATGGTACAAAAAGGATAGTTTGCGGATTCTGCCCCCGCCTTTGTCAGTGAATTAAATAATGTGCTCTTTCCGACATTCGGAAGTCCTACGATTCCAAGTTTCATAATCTATAATCTCCTCTTAAATTTCCTTTATTCATCAGGGTTTAAAGATGTATCTGTTCCTTTTCCTGCTTCTCTACTGATATTCTTAGCATTATCCGCATTTAAGGATACCTGTTCTGAAATCGTTTAAACGCAGCAAACAATTTCTAATCATGTACTTTAGTACCATATTTGTAAATTTTTGTCAATATTACAGATAAAAATTTATCATTTTTTAGTAACAGTTCAGCCTTTCGGCTTCACTGTTACTGAATCCGTCCATTTAAAGTTGCCTACGGCAAGGGGCGGATTCACGCTCGGAAAAATCTACATATTCTTACGGGCTTTGCAGCAAGTGCAAAGTCCTACGCTGAACTGTTACATTTTTTAGCATGATCATCTTTCGTTTCCAATACCAGCAGCACACCGCTTTTGATGCAGATGTCTGCTCTCTGATCTATGATCTCATTACTGATTCCAAGTGAATTATAGCAAACCAGCGAAGCATCTGTAAGCGGATACTTCATTCCCTTTAAGGTCACTCCGGTAACCTGCGGTGTAAAGGGAATCAGGGATATATAATCACCGTACTGTTCTTCTTTGGAAATGGACAGCCCATCTGCAATCATGCGAATCCGGTTGCAGGAATCTACCAGAAAAATTTCTGCATCTTCTTTTAAGCCGATTCCCAAAAGCTCAATATTGCCTAATACGTGGTCTAAGCGGCTTCCGGTCCCGCCTAGGACATGAATCTGCTTACAGCCTTCGGCAACCGCGCGCCGGATGGCGGCTTCCGTATCCGTATCATCCTTCTGCGGATTCAGCCGAAGCCATTCTATTCCTTCCTGTCCTTCAAAAAATTGAAGGGTCTCCGGATCTACCGAATCAAAATCTCCCACGATCATATCCGGCTTTATCTTTGCATCATAAAAAAACTGCATACCGGAATCCACTGCAATCATAATATCTGCGTTCTGCTGCCTTATATATGCACGGCAAAAGCCAAGCTCCGCCCTGCCGCCGGTAACGATCAATGCCTGCTTCATATCTGCTCCTACTCTGCCATATATTGTAAGAACCGGCTTACATTTTCTTCAATATCGCCCCGGAATACAGCGCTTCCGGCAACAATGATGTTCGCTCCGGCATCCATGATCTTTCCTACATTCTCCAAAGTGATGCCGCCGTCTACTTCAATATCTGTTTTTAAGCCTTTTTTATCGATCAATTTCTTTAAATCCCGAACTTTATCCACGGTATAGGGAATTAATTTCTGTCCGCCGAATCCGGGATTTACGGTCATAATTAAGACCATGTCCACTTCCCCAAGCACATATTCCAGCACACTGACCGGTGTTGCCGGATTTAATGCAACGCCTGCAATAATGCCTTTCTCCTTAATCCGCTGTATCGTCCGGTCTAAGTGGGAACAGGCTTCCGCATGTACTGTAATCAGATCCGCACCCGCCTCTACAAACGCATCAATATAACGGTCCGGCTCTTCTATCATCAGATGTACATCAAAAATACGGTCACTGACAGGGCGGATGGATTTTATGACCGGAAGTCCCATGGAAATGCTTGGCACAAACATTCCATCCATTACATCAATATGAACATACTGTGCGCCTGCTTCATCTAATAATGCTACCTGGCGGCCCAGATTGGCAAAATCTGCTGCCAACAATGACGGTGATAAACAATTCATAACTTTCTCCACTAATATCTTTTGATTTCCTTTAGTTCCTGGTATAAACTGACATAATTTTCATAACGCTTCGGATGAATCTTTCCTTCTTCTAATGCCTGCTTGATGCCGCAGTCCGGCTCATGGATATGGCTGCAGCCCTGGAATCTGCAGCTTTGCTCATAGGGTAAAAATTCTTCATAATATTTCCATAAATCTTCTGCCATAAGTCCCGGAACATCCAGAGAGCTGAATCCCGGCGTATCCATAATATAGGTGTTCCCTTCTATGTGGATTAGCTGGGAATGTCTGGTCGTATTTTTCCCCCGTTCTATCTTACGGCTAATATCTCCTGTTTCCATCCGGGCATTCGGCTGCAGCAGATTTACAATAGAAGATTTTCCCACACCGGAAGGACCGGCAACGGCACTGGTCTTTCCCGCTAATAATGCCTTCAGCGTTTCCATGCCCGCTTCTTTTCTGGTACTGGTAAAAATTACCGGGAAACCGCAGTTTTCATAGATTTCTGCAATTTCCTTAAGCTTATCGTCCTCTAACAGATCCGATTTATTAAAACAGATGGTCACCGGAACCTTTTGATAACGCATCATAATCAGAAAACGATCTAAAAGATTATAGTTCGGGGCTGGCTTTGCTGCCGCAAAAATCAGCAGTGCCTGATCGATATTCGCAACTGCGGGACGAATCAATTCGTTGATTCTTGGACAGATTTCTGCCACGTTTCCTTTTTTTTCTTTTTCATCTAAAATATCAATTTCAACATTATCTCCGACTAAGGGCTTCAACTTCCGATTACGGAATACTCCCTTTGCTCTGCATTCATAAATTCCGGATTCCACTACATGTACATAGTAAAATCCGGAAATTCCCTTAATAATCTTTCCCTGCATAATCCTTCCTATTGTTTGGTAAATATAACATTTTCCGTCTGTTCTTTAGAGCTTCCGTCTGCTAAATACCAGACAATCTTAACGGTTCCACTGTCACATTCTTCAATATCGGATACGGATATGACATACGGGAATTTAGAAATCTTAATACCGCTCCAGCTCTGGATCTCCTTACCGTCAGAGCCTTTCAACACAATATCTGCCGATACTACATCATCGTTTTCCGGTGCGGTTACCGTTGCCTTGCAATAGTAATAATTCTTCTTGCTTCCAAGACTGATTACCAGACTGATATTTGTTCCTTTATCCACATATTTGCCCGATGCAATGCTCTGGCTGATTACCTTTCCTGCTTCGACTGTGTCGCTGTTTTCCGAAGTAGTACTGGAAACGACCAGCCCCGCCTGCGTCAGCATACTGGCTGCTTCTTCCTGGCTTTTATTATATACATCCGGCACTAAAACGGCTTCTTTTCCCTGACTGACGATCAGAGTCACTGTATCACCTTTTTTTGCAGAGGCTCCGGCATCCGGTGTCTGGGAAATGACCTTACCGGATGCAACCGTATCACTGTATGCATAGTCACGCTTTGGTGAAAATCCCTGATCTAAAAGCGTATTCATCGCCGCTTCACTGTCATAACCGATTACGTTCGGTACACTTACTGCGCCTGCTCCGCTGCTGATGTAGACACGAATCGTGGTATTGACGTCCACAGATGCACCCTCTTCTACATCCTGAGACATAATCTCACCTTCTGCAAACGTATCGGATGACTGGTTTCCTGCTTCCTGAATGCCTAATCCTAACTTATATAATTCACTCTTTGCTTCATCAAAGGTCATTCCGGTTACTTTAATCATAGTAACCTGATCTTTTTTCTTCGCTTCGGTATTAATCACAGAATGCTGTTCTTCTGTTGTCTCTGTGGTATCCGCTTTATTCTTCTTCGAAACACCGCTAAAAATACCAAACACATTGCCTATCAGATATAAAATCAAACAGACGATCAGAACTGCTGCAACGATTCCGCCGATTGTCACCGCTTTTTCCAGCTTGGGATTTAAAAAGCCATCGCCCTCATCTTCCTCATCCTCATCTGCTTCCGGCTCTTCATAATCGCCTCTGTACTCCTGTCTGCGGGACTCTGCCCTGCGTTCCCCTCTTGCATCCTCCGGCTGGTAATTCCTTGCATTCTTGATTCGGTCTACTTCATCTCCGCTGATGACCCTTGTCTTATCCTGATTTCCGCTTGGAACCATAGTAACAAAATCATCATTCGGGCTGATCAAAACCTTCTTTAAATCAATCAGAAGATCGCTGATATTATCATATCTGCGGTCCGGGCTTTTCTGTGTGCATTTTAAAATAATCTTTTCTAAGCTTACCGGCAGATCCGGCGCATAGGCACTTGGAGCCACCATCTCCTCCTGCAGATGCTGGATTGCAATGGCAACTGTGGTCTCTCCGTCAAAGGGCACACGTCCGGTAACCATTTCATACATGACAATACCAAGTGAATAAATATCGCTCTTGCCGTCAACAAAGCCATTCCGCGCCTGTTCCGGGGAAGCATAGTGCACAGACCCCATCACATCTGCACTGATTGTATTATTAGAAACAGCTCTTGCAATACCAAAATCGGTTACCTTTGCCTTGCCTTCCGTAGAAATCAAAATATTTTGCGGTTTAATATCCCTGTGAATAATATGCTTTGCATGGGCAGCTTCCATACCCCTGCCCACCTGAATTGCAATACTTACTGCTTCCTTGTAGGTGAGCCGTCCTTTTTTCTCAATGTAAGTCTTAAGGGTGACGCCCTCCACATATTCCATCACTATATAGTGGATTCCGGCTTCACTTCCGACATCATAAATATTGACAATATTCGGATGCTCAAGACCTGCCGCGGATTGTGCCTCCGTACGGAATTTCGTAACAAAATTCACATCTTCGCTAAATTCCTGCTTCAACACCTTAATGGCAACAAAACGTCCTAAGATATGATCCCTAGCTCTGTATACGTCTGACATTCCGCCAGCACCGATTTTTTCCATGATTTCATAGCGATCTGCTACAAACATTCCTGCTGTTAACATATTTTCCTCCATTCTGTGCGTGCACTACCCTCAACCGTTCACTTCATCAGAAAATGGGTCAATGACTACTACTGTTATATTATCTTTTCCGCCGTTTTGATTGGCAGCATGAATCAATTTCTCTGCCTTCTCAGCGGTATCTCTCTGTCCTTTAATAATTGTGCGTATATCGCCGTCCTCTACCATATTGGTAAGTCCGTCGGAACATAAAAGTATCTCATCTTCTGGTCCGATCTCCGCTTCAAAAAAGTCTATCTCAATTTCGTCTGTTGCTCCGACAGCCCTTGTAATAATATGCTTATCGGGATGCTCTCTTGCGGTCTCCTTGTCTAACTCGCCCCTTCTTACCATCTCTTCTACAAAAGAATGATCTCTCGTAATCTGTTTTATTCCCCGGTTGACAAGATACAGACGGCTATCACCCACATTGGCAACATAAATCCGGTGATCTGAAATAGCAGCGGCAACAATGGTCGTTCCCATTCCCCGCATAGAAATATCTTCTGCCGCTTTCCTGCGCAATTCTTCATTCGCCGCTTTGATTGCTTCTTCTAAAATGGAAGCAGGCTGGGTATAAGAAGATGCTTCTGCTACCGATACCATCGTTTCTACCGCATGTCTTGAAGCATACTCACCAGCATTATGTCCTCCCATACCGTCTGCCACAATAAAAAGATTCGGCAGATTACCTACCGGCATCTCAGATGTATAGA
Source organism: uncultured Eubacterium sp. (assembly GCA_964462405.1). Taxonomy (GTDB): domain Bacteria; phylum Bacillota; class Clostridia; order Lachnospirales; family Lachnospiraceae; genus Roseburia_B. The sequence continues at coordinate 471 of CAYWXJ010000017.1, read as the reverse complement.
AATAATCCTGATTCATCTTCCGTCGTATCCCAATATCTGTTATAGAAAAAGTCTTCACGTAATCCACCTACCTCTCCATGTACCTTTTTCGTAACTGTCCACAGGCACCATCAATATCTCTGCCCATTTCCCTTCTAATAGTAACATTTATTCCATACATACTGTATTTCCTTTATTTATCGTACTTTCTTATTAAAGTGCGTCTTGTAATGCGTCTTTCTCACATCTTACCAGGTCATCTATGCTATGATATTGTTGTACAGTTAATGATTTTATCACAAGAAAAAAGAAAGAACAAGACATAAATATTCTCTTGCTCTTTCTTTGTGTCACTTATCTTCTTTGTATATAATTCCTGTATACTCCCACAATAATTTGGGGCTTATATAAAAATCATATTGTGTCGATTCTTTTTCTTCGGGAGTTTGACAGTTTCATATTTCAAATAAACCTTACAGGCCTTATAAAGCC
>CAYWXJ010000016.1:0-25470 GCA_964462405.1 uncultured Eubacterium sp. | reverse complement strand
CGCCACTTCTGTTCTCCTGTCACTTAATTTACAACGTTCCTTACTATACAGTTCTGTACATCATGACGAATTATAACCTATTTTCTTCCTATTTACAATGTTTACTTGATTTAAAAACCCACAGCACGTATAATAGAAACGGTTTGAAAATTTTGTTATCAGGAGGCTTACATGGCAGGTTCAACATTTGGAAATATATTTAAGATCACTACCTGGGGGGAATCCCACGGAAAAGGCATCGGCGTTATCATCGACGGATGTCCGGCGGGACTGGAATTATCCGAAGAAGACATTCAGATTTACTTAAACCGCAGAAAACCGGGCCAGTCCCGCTACTCTACTCCCCGCAAGGAGGAAGATGCAGTAGAGATTCTTTCCGGCGTTTTTGAAGGAAAGACAACAGGAACCCCGATTTCTCTGGTAGTGTTCAACAACAATCAGAAATCAAAAGATTACAGTGAAATCGCAGGCTGTTACCGCCCCGGACACGCAGATTATACCTTTGATGAGAAATACGGTTTCCGGGATTACCGCGGCGGCGGCCGCTCCTCCGGCAGAGAAACCATCGGACGGGTCGCTGCCGGTGCCATAGCTGCTAAGATTTTAAATCAGCTTGGAATTACATTTACGACCTATACAAAATCCATCGGTCCTGTTAAAATAAATGAATTTCACAGAGAAGTAATTTTTCAGAATCCTCTTTATATGCCGGATTCCGCCGCTGCAAAAGAAGCTGAAGATTATTTAGAAAACTGCATGAAAAATCTCGATTCTTCCGGAGGTGTCATTGAATGTGTCATTGAGGGCATTCCTGCCGGAATCGGTGACCCCGTATTTGAGAAATTAGATGCCAACCTTGCAAAGGCCATTCTTTCCATCGGCGCAGTCAAGGGCTTTGAAATCGGTGATGGATTTGAAGCTGCACATTTAAAAGGAAGCGCCAATAATGACAGCTTTTATATGACAGAAGAGAAAAAAGCTGCAAAGCTGACGAATCATTCCGGCGGCGTATTAGGCGGTATGAGTGATGGTGCCCCTGTTATTTTCCGGGCAGCGGTAAAACCGACCCCTTCGATTGCAGCATCGCAAAAGACCATCAATACCTCCGGCGAAGATATTGAAATTTCCATTCACGGGCGGCACGACCCGGTGATTGTTCCCCGTGCCGTAGTCGTTGTAGAAGCAATGGCGGCACTGACGGTACTAGATGCCATGCTTCTTAATTTATCCGCAAAAATGGATACTGTCTGCAGCTTTTATAAGAAATCGCAGAATTAATATTAAGATACATACTTATACGTCTTTTGGGGCGTGACCACTGTCGGCAGCACCGTGGTCACGCCCCAAAAATTTTACCTTATACGCTTTGCCGGCTTAACTTTCTAAATGGAATTTCTCTTTCGCTAAATCTGCTAAAAACTTTGCCGTGCCATCTACGCCAAGCAGGCTGCTGTCTATCATAATGCTTTTGTAATTCACATCGCCGGGCAGATAGTGTGCATAATGCATATGATACAAATCTCTTGCCCGGTCTACGTCTGCAATCATTTTTCGGGCAACCTTTTCTTCCATATTCAAATTTTCAATACAGTTCTTTAAGCGTGCCTGATATGGTGCATAAATATATACGCTTAAATGATTTTCATACTCCTGCAAAACATAATCGGAGCATCTTCCCACAACGATACAGGATTCTTTTTCTGCTAATGACTGAATGATCATTTTCTGCGTTTTGAATAGATTATCCTGTGTTTCCGTTGTATTGATTCCCAACGGAAATTTCATATAAAAGAAATTATTTTTTACGGATTCTTCCACTTCACTTACTGTAGAAACAGGTACATTTAACTCTTTTGAGGTTTTCTCCACAATATCTCTGTCATAGTATTGTATATTTAAGATCTCGGACATTCTCTTTGCAATGGGTCTTCCTAAGCTTCCGAACTGTCTTGCTATTGTAATTACATATTTTTCCATTTGATTTCCCCCGGTTCTTTCTTCTGTATCTTATAAGTTCAAAATCTTTTCCGCGTTTTTATAAAAAATTGCTTCTTTGCATTCCTTAGGCAGATTTGCTCTCTGCACACGGTAAATTTCAAGTTCCGTACACAGCCATGGAAAATGAGAGCCAAACAGAACCCTTGATTCTCCTAATCTGACCGGGATGTTTTCGATTCCCTCATCTGAATAATCGCCGGATGTTTCTATTATAAGATTGCTGTACTTGTTCATCACATAATCTACATCCGTCAGGGCATAGCCGCTGCTGTCAAACTGTCCGCCATGTGACATAATAAAGGTGACATCCGGAAATTTTTCTGCAAGACTTCCTACCTGAAAACAATGGGAAAGCCATGGGTATCCTGTTTCAACAAGAACAGGTATCTTTCTGTCACTGCATATTTCCATAAAAGGAAATACTTTTTTATCATTGATTGCAAAGGTTTCTTCCCACGGATGAAGCACTAATCCCTTTAGCTGAAGCTGCTTTATGCTGTCTATCAGTATTTTTTCGGAATCTTTTCCGAGATTCGGATCAATTCTGCAAAAACCTGCTATTTTATCCGGATATGTCTTCTGTAAATCTGCAATATATTCATTCTGTTTTTCAAAAAACGGGTCGATCGTCTTTACCGGGCATACTACGGACATGGCAACCTGATTTTTCTCCATATTTTCCAACAGTTCTTCTTTTGTGCTCTCCTGTCCTAACATGGATTTTCCCACATATGTATGAAAGTCGATAATCATTGTGCATCCTCCAATCCCATCACTCTTACTGCATTTTTATAAAGTACCTGCTCTAATTCCTCTTCGGTAAGTCCGGCAAGCTGCACCTTCTTTAACTCAACCAGCGGATCACAGCAGGGCGCATCCGTACCGAAAAATATACGATCCGCTCCTAACTCGTCCACAAACCAGCGAATCTCATGAACTAAGGGAACCTCCGAAGTGTCAATATATATGTTGCTGTATTTCTTTGCCACCTCGATCGCATCACGATTATGTGCATATCCTCCCATATGCGCCAGAATTATGGTCGTATCCGGACACTGTGCTGCAAGCTCCCCGATCTGAAGGGGCAGACACATCATCTCATCTCCGCAGTGGAATAATACCGGAAGCCCTAATTCTCCTGCTTTGCGGCAGAGATTTACCGTTAATTCCCCAAAGGGATGCAGCGTGTAATGAGCCGGATGCAGTTTTACTCCTTTTACCGGATATTTTCTGCCTGCATCAGCAAGAAAATCAACCGTCTCCTGTCCAAACCACGGGTCCATTCGCACAAACATCAGAAACCGTTCTTTGTAAGGTTTAATATCCTTCCACAATCTCTCTGCGCAGGTCATATCCGGTCCGGGAAGATTTAAATACGCACTGACCACAGCTTTCTCTATTCCGGCTTCATCCATCAGTTTTACTAATTTTTCCGCCGTATCATACCAATTCAACGGCTCACACACATCCACATGTGCATGCATATCAATGATTCGCATTTTTTCGTCCTCCTTAAACAAATAGATTACAATTATGTCCTTCTGCTTCCTTTATACAACGTTTATAAATCTTATCTACATAAGGCATTAACCAGTCATTCTCCTCTGCCGTCTTTTTAAACCGGTTCTGAAATTCTGCTGTCATAGCCTGAAGCTCATCAATCAAAGCCTGTTCATCCACATTTAATAAAATTCGGTTTTCCATCAGAAACTTACCATTACTGATGACCGTTTCCACATCACTTCCATCTTCGCAATATACCAGATGCTTATAAACATCATTGAATGGTGTAAATGCCTCGGTTTTCAGATTTATTATACTGATGTCTGCTGCTTTGCCGACTGCAAGGCAGCCAAGCTCCTCTTCTCTTCTTAAGCTACGGGCCGGCGTCTGTATTGCAAGCTTTAAAATTGTTTTTGCATCTGCCCAGGACTGATATTCCGGGTCCATCACTTTTTGCAGCAAGGCAGCAAATTTCATAGTTTCAAAAATACTATAGCCGTCATTACTGCTCATTCCGTCCGTTCCAAGCACCACATTTATATGATGCTTTAACATCTTCCTCAATGGCATAATACCGCTGCCAAGTTTTAAATTGCTGACCGGGTTGTGTGCAACAGAAGCTCCTGCCTGTTCGATTGCTTCCATATCCGCTTCATCCATCCAGACACCATGGGCAATCGTAAGCCTGTCTGTCAGAAAACCAATATCCTTTATATGCTGCACGATGGATTTTCCATAAAAAGCAGGCCCCGTTGCAAGCTGCATCCTTGTTTCAAGAATATGGGTATGCATCGGCAGATCGTATTTCTCCGCCATATCCAATGCAGCCAGCAAATACTGATCCGTACATCTTTGCGGAGCAGAGGTAGAATAGACGACTTTAAACCCGTCTTTTTTGTTCCATCTATGTATGATTTCCTCATAAAATTCCAGCATCTTTTTCGGGTCCGGGCGGCCTGCTAATTTTTCCTGCCAGTCCTTCGGAAAATATTCCCTCGTATAGGGAAGCTTGTCTAAATACTCCCGGTCTCCCATATTTACGGTAATATTTCCCTTTAACCCAATATCTTTGTATGCTTGGAAAACGCTGTCATAACCTTCAAGGGTTGCCGTGGGACACTCTGAAACATCATCCTGAACACAGGTAATTCCTTTTTTTACCATTTCCATGGCACCTATCATAGTCCGAAGATAGATCAGACGATCAGAAAAAGGACCGTATGCCATCGGCGGACAACTGTAAAGCATCCAGGGCTCCAACGGAAGATTATCAAACAGCCCCCGGAACATATTTTCATCCGAGTGAAGATGGGAATTTACAAGTCCCGGCATCACCAATTTATCGGTACAATCCAATACTTTCTCTGCAGGCTCCGTAATTCCATTTCCGATTTTTATAATCTTTTCATCCTGAATCAAAAGATCTGCATGATTTAAAATTTCTTCCTGCTCATTCAGTGTAAGTATCATTGCATTTTTTAATAAGATTCTCATTTTCTTCTTCCTTTCTGCTTAAGTTTTCTTATGAATACAGCCTGTATGCACAGATTTCCATGTACAGCATCATCAATTCGTCCACATCATCCAGATCCATCTGCAGCAATCCCTTTATTTTATTCAAACGCTTCAGCAATGTATTTCTGTGTATAAATAACCGCTTTGACGTTTCACTGGCATTGAACATGCATGTAAAATACATCATCAATGTTTCCGTATACTCGGTATGATTCTCCTCATCATATTGAATTAATATCCGAAGACTTCCATTCTGGTAATAATTTTTTTCTTCCGGATATTTTAAAAGATAATCATAAAAAGCGTACTCGCGGAAATCATAAATATCTCTTTTAGCTCCAATCCGTTTTCCGATAGAAATTGCCCTTTCTGCCTCATGAGCTGCGCTAAGCAGTCCCTGTTTGTCAGAACTGCAGCGGCTGATTCCGGATGCGGCCTCAATTCCCTCATAAACATGTTCTAAAGCTGCTTTCAGCTCTGCTTCTAAACGGAAAACCCTTTTTTTCAGGTTTACCGCAGTATCCTCCGCTTGTCCGAGTAAAAATAGAAACAGCGAATTTCCATGATAAAAAATAACTGCGGATTTTTCCGGAAGATACTCCTTCCTTCGGATCTCCTGGCACAGAAACCGGAAAATTTCTGATAAGGAACCCCCATTCGTCTTCTGTAACTGTATTAAAAGCAAAATCCTTTTTCCTTCCATCCCGATACCATATTCACTGCATACCTGAAAAAGGTCCTCATCCGTAATTTCACGGTTGGTACAAAAAACATCGTAAAGCTTTTCGTTATTTTCATTTTCTATTTCATAGTCATCCGTATGTGTTTTCCTGAAACGCAAAAGACTCATGGAAAGAATCATGCAGCAATGATCGAGGGTTTTCTTTTCTGCTATGCTTAAAACTGTCTCTTCCTCTATTACAATCAATTCGAATGGTGTATTCACAACTTTGATAACATAGCTATTCCGTGTCTCGCCATTAGGAAATAATATTTTTACATTATTTTTCGATGATATGCTTATTTTTTCTATATGACTGCCGCTGGTACACAGCTCCCTGTCTTTCTTCCTTTTTGCCGTATAAATACAGTTAAAATCAGCATCTATTAAAAGAACTGTTTTTTTGACGTACTCAGATACCTTAAGCACAATCTCCATCACTGCATGTTTTGTAAAAAACAGCTCGGAAATATCTTTGATCAGACGCTGTTCTCTTAATTGATCTAAGTGATCTAATTCATAGATATGGTTATAAATGACCCGGCTGACATCAGACAGTGAGTAATAATATGGTATTTCAAATAACGGAAGTCCCACCTTCTCCGCCTCAGCGATCATAGACTTTGGAATTTCCTTAAAGAAACTTTTGATTTTAATTCCCAGCCCGGCACAACCGACTTCTTTTAATTCGTCAATCAGCTTGATCTGCTCTTTTTCATCATCTGCAAAGATAAATCCTGTTGTAATAATAAGTTCATCCTGCTTGATCCATCGTATTGTGTTCGGATTGTCAATGTTATTCACTCTGTCAAATTTCTGATCCCCCATATGATGACAAGCCATACATCTGAGGTTCTTTAACCCGCTTTCATAAAAAAGCCAATTTAAATCTGTTTTCACAATTTCACCTGCTTTGCATGTAAACTGAAACAGGCAAAAGTACAATCTTTGCACCTTTGCCTGTTCTAAAATATATCATATTCTAAACAGGCAATTTTTTCAAGCAGTATGCACCCGGATAAATTTTCCATTTCCTTTTGCGCTTTCCATATATTTTCCATTTTCCGCCGCCACGGTGCCCCTGACAATCGTATACGCCACGCTGCCGCATCCTTTCTTTTTGTCAAAGCATGAAACATGACCTTTCGTAAATAATTCCTCCTGATGGCATTCCCATTTTTTATGCGGGTCTAAAATTGCAAAATCCGCGTCAAATCCGATTTTAAAGTCTCCCTTTTTTCCATATAAGCCAAAAATTTTTGCCGGATTATATGACATGACTTTGGAAATCAGCGTCGGACTGATTCCTTTCTGATTCACTGTAAGATCATACATATAGGGAAGAAAATATTGTATCGAATTGAGTCCTCCCCAGGCATTCCAAATATCTAACTTACTGTTATCTTTTTCATCATCGGCTGCCGGAGAATGATCACTTCCTATGCAGGACAATGTCCCATCTAATACATAATCCCACAGATGTTCTGCATCTTCTGCTGTTCTCAGCGGCGGTGTACATTTTGCCGCTGCTCCTTTTAATAAAACATCTTCTTCTGTCATTCCAAGATAATGGGGACAGGTTTCTGCTGTGACCGGCAAACCATCCCGAATCGCATTTTTTACCAATTCGGCAACCATAGGGTGGCTGACATGACAAATGTGGGCGCGTCCTTTCGTTGCCCGGACTAAGGTAATAATATTTTGCACTGCCATATATTCAGACCAAACATCATGCGCTTCTAAAAAATCCCGTCTCTTTTCCTCTTCTGTACGGTGCACCTTGCCCCTTCTGTCGGCAGTTCTCACTAAAATCTGCCCGTATTCTTCACAATGAAATCCGCACAATGCATGATAAGGCTTTAAAATCTCCAATGCTTTTCTGACTTCTCCCATATTTACACTTGGAAATGTGCTTCCGTTAGGGCAGGTAAATGCTTTAAAAGCTGCCACTCCGCATTCCTGCAATCCTGCCAATGATTCAAGATTATTCTTAATCTGCACACGATCGTCTTTGTAATCTCCAACAATACCTCCCCATAAAGCAAAATCAATATAGGAATGCCGTTCTACCCTCTGGCATTTATCCGCAAATGTTTTCCTGTCAATCAGCGCAGGCTCATTATTTAACGGCATATCAATCAGGCAGGTACAGCCTGCTGCCGCCGCCGCCCGTGTTCCTGTCTCAAAATCTTCCCGATATTCAAATCCCGGTTCATTCAGATGGGCATGGCAATCTATGATACCCGGAAACACAAGCATTTCCTTCGCATCTATCTCCCTTTTTGCAGATACTTCATCCGAGGATGCTAAAAAAGCAACATATTTTCCGTCTTTTACGGCTACATCTGCGGTATACAAATCGTCCTTTGTAACCAATGTTCCATTCTTAATCACCAGATCGTACATATTATTCCCCCTAAAGTGCTTTTATCGTTTCGGTTAAAATTTTGACTGCCTTCTCTAAATCCCTGCAATCCGTATATTCCTCTTTGCAATGACTGCGCCCCTCTTTACTCGGCACAAAAATCATTGCCGCAGGAATTGTCTGTCCGATGGCAAGTGCGTCATGCCCTGCCCCGCTCTGTATCCTGCTGCTTTTATAGCCCAATTCCTGACATTTCTGTAATATGATCCGGACCATATCTTCATCCATTTTTGCAGGAAGAATCTCAAGCGTACACCTCATGGAAAATTCCATACCATTCTTCTTTTTTTCATCCTCCAGTGCTGTTTTTATCCCGCCCTCTATTTTTTCAAGCACTGTAGCCTTCATAGAGCGCACATCAATCGTAAATTCCACTCTTTTTGCAATGACGTTGACTGCATTCGGCAAGACCTTCATCCTTCCGACAGTCGCTACCGTATTTTCTTTTTCGTCTCTGGCAAATTCTCCGATTTTTGCAATGACTCTGGCTGCTGCATCTACTGCATCTTTTCTCATATTCATGGGTGTCGTCCCTGCATGGTCTGCTCTGCCCCAAATTACTGCCACATAACGTCTGATTCCGACGATACCGTCTACCGCGCCGATTTCCAACTTCCTGCTGTCTAACACAGGTCCTTGCTCAATATGTACCTCCAGAAAATTCCCAATGCTGTCTTTTGGCCATTTAGCATTATGAATTTTTTCAGGATCAAGTCCATAACTGCGCATTGCATCCGATACGGATATTCCATTCTGGTCTTTGTATTTGTCACATTCCTGCAAGGTTATTTTTCCAAGCATACATTTTGACCCGAAATATCCGGTTCCGAAACGGCACCCTTCCTCATCCATAAATGCAGCCGCTACAAAATTCCGTTTTAACCGGATATTCTCTCTTTTGAGTTCTCTCGCTGCTTCAACTGCAGCAAGCACTCCTGCAATTCCATCATAATTGCCGCCCTGATAAACAGAATCATAATGGGAACCGGACATAATGCATGGAGCATCGGGATTCGTTCCTTTTAAAATGCCAAATATATTTCCCGCTTCATCCTCTCTTACTTCCAATCCTGATTCTCCCATCAGTTTGCGGATATACTCCGCTGCTTTTTTTGTTTCTGCGGAAAATGGCAGTCTGGTACATCCATCTGCAGGTGTGGATGTAAATTCACTTAATTTTTTTAATTCACATAACAGATTTTTTTCAATTTCACCCATGCTTTCTCCCTTCAACAGATAATTCTGGTTCCGTTTTTTCCCGCCATAGCTTCTCCTAAACGATCCAGAGATGTTATAACAGCTTCTTTTCCACTTGCCCTGACAAACCTTCTTGCCGCATCTATTTTCGGTCCCATACTTCCTGCCGGAAATTGTCCCTGTCTCATATATTCATCGCACTGGGTAAGATTCATATAATCTAAGTCTTCTTTCTGTTCTGTTCCATAATTGATTGCAACTTTGGAAACTCCGGTTAAAATCACAAAATAATCCGCTTCCACTTTCTCTGCCACCAGCGCAGATGCATAGTCTTTGTCAATCACTGCCTCAATGCCAAAAAGCCCGTCTTCTTTTTTGATAACCGGAATTCCTCCGCCTCCCGCCGTAATAACCAGATACCCATGCTTCAGCAGTATCTTAACGGCATCTTCCTCTACAAGCTCTAACGGCATTGGAGAAGGTACTACCCGGCGGTAGCCCCGGCTGCTGTCTTTTTTCATCACAAACCCTTTTTTCTTTTCGAGTTCAAAAGCTTCCTTTTCTGAAAAAAAAGGTCCGATAAATTTTGTAGGTTCTGCAAAGCCCGGATCATGTTCATCCACCACTACTTCTGACAGGAGCGTTACTACATTCTGCCTGATCCCTCTTTCTTTAAACACATTGTGCAGCCCCTGAGTCAGCATATAACCAAGACTTCCCTGGGTCTGTGCATCACATATATCCAGAGGGCTTTCCGGAATCATTTTTTTTGCTATATCATTCTGAATCACTATACTTCCTACCTGAGGTCCATTTCCGTGTGTCAGCACGATCCGGTATCCTGCCATAATTAAATCCGCTATCTGCTTACAGCACAGTTTTATATTTTCCTGCTGTTCTTCTATCGTTCCTTTCTGTCCGGCACACAGAATCGCATTTCCGCCCACCGCTATTACAACTGTTTTCACATTATCATCTCTCATTTATCTTCTGCACAGCATACATCCTGCTGCCATACCCGTTAAAGTATCTATGCCGGAACTGTGGCCTGTCCTTCCGATTTTTTCCAGGCTTTTCGTGATGTCCCTTTTCCGAATCAGAAGATGTTCCAGCTCCAGCAAATATCCGCTGAATTTCCCCTGACAGGCATATTGCAGGAACGCCCCGCTTAAATCTGTAGTTCTATGTAAGTTATGTTTGATCTTATGTGCCAGACGGTTCCGAAACGGCTTCCATTTTTTCCCCCTTAAAAACAGGAGGAATAACAGTCCGACTAAAAAATCATCTCCGGAAGGTGTCAAGCCATTTCCTGCTCCAATAAAATTTACTGCTTTTTCCAGTATGTCTTCCTGCTGTCTGCTTTCAACAGCGTCTTTGAAATCGGAATAAATATTCCTCAGATAACTGCCGACATAATCCGTACCTCCATGAAAGCCGCTTCTGACTTTTGTTTTATTGGTATATTCATTTATTTTTTGCAGTAGCATTTCCATTTCAGTATATTCCCCTCCGCTATGTTCCGTCATAACTGTACTTTTTAAAATCTCTGCATTTTTCAAACTAAAGCACTGTTCTCTTATGCATAATTCCCCGGATCTCACAGTCACTACTTCATCCTTACTTATATGTAATGCTTCAAAATCCTCCTCAGAAATCTTAAGTACCATTGACATGGGCGTCCATCCTATTGTCTCCGGATGCATGGAGACCAGCTCATTTCCTGCCGCGATATTGATTACTCTGTGGTAGACAGAATGAACTTTTCCGGGGGTATCAGCAGATTTTATGATGTTTTGGGCTTCTTCTGTCAATTCGCAAACCTGTATCATTTTCTAATTCGTTTCCTGAAAACCAAGTGACTTTGCATAGGCAAGCAATGCCTTGGTAAAGCACTCCAATGGCGGATTTACCGTACCTGCACCAATCTGTCCCTGTCCTGCAATTTTATGTGCAATTCCGGTATTAATCACAGGGGTAATCCCTGTCGCAGCCACTTTCCGTATATCAATGCCAAGACATGTTCCCTGAAAATCCCACGTAGGAATGGAGAACATTCCATTGTGTGAGATTGTTATTTCACACATTCTGTTGCTGATCTCCAACGCATCATAAAATCCGCCTGTTCCAACAAACCTTGTCACTGCCGGAGCAGCAATCATCGCCATACCTCCAACGCCAAAGGTCTCCGTAATCGCCGAGTCTCCCATATCCGGATTTGCCATATCTTCACAAAATCCTGTAAAATAGAGTCCTTTCGGTGTATTGACCGGACCGGTATACCATTCTTTTCCCATTCCGCTGATACGAATCCCGAAATCTTTTCCATTTCTTGACATCACCGTTACAACGGTTCCGCATTTCACGGTCGCCGCATCATCCATGACTGCTTTTGCTGATGCCATCATAATATTTAAAAAGAACTGGTCCGTATCTGCTAAAAATTTGATGACCCGGTATTTATCATCATCCGATATATCTTTTAAAGCGACCACATATGGGGATATTTCCTTTAAAAATACTAAGGATGCCGCAATGTTTCTCTGATGAAATTCATCTCCCATTGCAATGGCTCTGCTTATCATTACATTTACATTTAATCCATTCTCAGTGGAATGTAATGCCTTACTCAATACAGGACCTAATACATCCCGCATAAACCGCAGTCTTTCAACCACATCCGGTCCATATGCTCCAAACCGCAGTACCTGCCCGATTCCTTCATTCATGGTGCAGTATGCAAAATTTCCGCCAGCAAGATTCAAAACCTTTAAGACCGGCATATGTGCAGAGGTAATTCCTCCCATTGGTCCCACAAATCCCACATGATGACATGGAACAAATTTGACCTTACCCTGCCGAAACATCTCCCATGTTTCTTCTTCTGTCTCTGCCCATCCTTCAAAAAGTGCAGCTCCCACGCAGGAACCCTGCATCGGATTGGTCATGTCCTCCCAGCACATCGGCGGTCCTGCATGAAGCAGAACTTTTCCCTGGTTAAATACATCTGTTACCGTATATGCAGGTACAACATCCTGAAGGAACGGCTGTCCTGCCGCAATCTTCTCGATGACTGCCTGATTCGCTTCCTCTATGGTGGAATATTCCCCTTCTGTAAAACGATACTGATCTAAAAACTCCAACGCGCGGATCAACACAGGATCTCCTCCCGCAACCGGCTTCCATTCAAAATGGACCACCTCAGCCCGTGCCGTCTGCAAATCTTTTGCAAATCCGTATAAACCGATATTTATGACTTTAGGCGCTCTCTTTAAGAGTGCCATAACCTTCTTTGATGCCTGTTCATGTCCGGCTGCTCCGCCTAATGGCAATTCTGTTTCTTCGTCTTCCAACAACGGACAGTATCCGCACAGCTTTAACGCTGCCGTAACCGCACATTCATTTCCGTAATAAACGTACGCGCCTGCGTCTGTCAAAATTTTCTTCTGCTGCTCTAAAGATTGGGAATCATATCCGGTTCCCAGCAAATTTATGATAACTTCAAAGCATTGCACTTTTTCATCTGTCTTTAATTCCCGGATTCCTTCTGCCAGTTCTAAGGCAGGATTTTCCGAGGCTCCAAAGCCAAGAACAACGTCCATCAGCAGTACTACAGGCTCTTCTGCTTTCCTTATCAGTTCCAGCATTTTTTCTTTTCTTGCATTCGAATCCATCATTGGATGGGGTTTTCCCTTTGTGTAAACATCATCACCAAGATCCATGATTGTGCATGCGTCATCTTTGAGAATATAGCCGTTCTCGTGCACTATCTCTTTTTTGATGCCCATACTTCCGGCAATTAAATGTGCTGCTTCATATGCCAGTGTTCCGCCGGAGAACAAACCAAGCAGCTTTGGTTTCGATGGAAAAGCGATTTCCGGAGCAGTATCGGCAGCATCGTATTTTAATTCAATGCCGGAAAGTCTGACCGCCGTTTCCGCAGCCTGTCTTGTAGTGGAAACATAATGTACATTCCCACATCGAACTTTTTTGTCCTCTCCAATAAACAGCACTACGGATGGCTTTGTGATTCCTTCCAAGAATTTCTTTATTTCCTCTTTTACCTTTGGATGCGGCGGCTTGGAAACAACTACAATGATTTCTGTTTCTTCATCTTCTTCCAATGCACATATGGCATCTTTCATAGAAATACCATTAATCTGAAGTGAAAGATCCCTTCCGCCCACACCAATGGCATGTGAAATACCTCCCCCCAGACGGTCGACCATAACTGTAATTTCCTGTATCCCCGTCCCGGTTGCACCTGCAATACCTATGCCCCCTTTGCGCACCGTATTTGCAAAGGCAAAGGGAACTCCGCTTAAAATGCTTGTCCCGCAGTCCGGTCCCATGACGATCAGCCCTTTTTCATGCGCCGACTCTTTCAGTTTTCTTTCTTCTTCTATCGTAACATTATCACTGAAAAGCATTACATTTTTACCAAGATTCAATGCTTTTTCCGCTTCCTGTGCCGCATATTCTCCCGGAACCGAAATCAATACTGCATTATATTCTTCTCCTTGTTCGTTTACTTCTTCCCAGTTTTTAACGGTTCTTATTCCTGTCTTTACTGACTTATTTTCTTTTTTTCCATGAAAGGCTTTATTTATTTCTTCTAATACCTGATCCACAACATCTTTTTCTTCTGTGTCTACAGATATTACCATATCATTCGGCTTTGCCTGATCTAATTCTTCTGATCCAAAGCCACCCTTTTTCATGATTTCAATGTTGGCTACCGTTCCCATCATTACAGTGGCCTTTGCTACTCCGTCAAACTTACATATTTTTTTACTCAGAAGCATAAGCTCAACGGAATCCATATAACTGTTCTTCTGAATGATCGTTTTTATCATATTCTACCTCCTCCCTGTTGTTCCTGACTCCTGCCGGCCGGTTTGTCAGTCCGAATAAAACAGATGCTGTGACTAACAATATACATGCAATATAAAAGCCATATATTTTACTTCCATATAAATCTTCTACATATCCGGTAATGCCCGGTGCTAAAATTGACCCGCTCATTCCGAAAAAGTTAAATATTCCCAGTGCCGTCCCCCGGTAACTATCCGAAATATCTTTCGAAATATGGGGAACAATCATCGGATCGATCGCCTGCTTTCCGCATAATCCATAGAATGAAAGACATAGAATAAGAGCACCTGTCATAGAACATTTTGTGACTAAGAACAGCATCACTGCTGAGCCTGCCTGCAAAATTGTCATCACAAGAATGCTCTTCCTGCTGAAACGATCCAAAAGCTTTCCAAGAACCAGTGCTCCCGGAATCGATACCAGTGCAATGATGCTGGTGCAGGCACTGGCGGATGACCCTTTCATGCCCCGTTCCGTCTGTAAAAATGACGGCAGCCATGTAGCGATCATATAGTACCCATAGCAGGTTGCAAAATAAAATAGATAAACTGTAATTTTCTTTGGCGTAAAGAAGATATGCCAACTAAGTTTCGGGGCTTTTTTCTCCTGCTTTACTTCCTGCGGAGAATGATCTTTTAACACTCTGATAAAGGCTGCTGTGATACAGCATACAAAGCATCCTGCAATGACTACGATCACTTTCCAGTGCACACCAAATTGTTTTACAAAATATCCGCTTCCTAAATATCCCATCATCATACCGACGGCACATCCGTTATTCACAAATGCTGTCGCAAAATATTTTTTGTCCGCAGGAATATACTCTCCTGTCAGTGCGAACGCCCCGCTGTAATAGGTACCTGTTCCGATTCCTGCCATCAGGCTTCCCATATAAACCGTACCCAGCTTATTGGAAAAGGCAATGGTTGCAATCCCTGCCAAAAATAAGAGAAACCCCGGAATCATTACTTTTTTTCTTCCGATACGGTCCATTAACATACCGCCCGGAATCTGTGTAAATGTATATCCAAAAAAATAAATACTGGATACCATTCCCATTTTCAGGCTGGACTGATTACCAAATGTTATCTGCATTTCTTCATAAACAGGCGTCAGCATGGTACGATAAATCCAGATGGACATCCACCCAAAAAACAGCAGCACAGCAACCCTTTTCCAGTATTCTGTTTTTTTCATTTTCTTACCTCTGTTTTTCGTGTTCCCTGTACACACGCAAGGCTGCTGCAACTCCTTCTCCTGCCGGCAACTTGAATCCATTCTGCATAAATACAGCTTCCATAGCTCCCAGCGTAAGAAGAATATTTCTCTTCTGGCTTGAATAACCCATGTTACCGATTCTTAAAACCTTTCCGTCCAAAGGTCCGAAGGACGTTGCAATTTCAATACCGAAATCATTTAATAACTGGCCTCTGATTTTCTTTCCATCCATTCCTTCCGGAATGCAGACTGCCGTAACTACCGGCATTTTATGCGAAATATCTCCGAATATCTTCAGCCCCATTGCATCCAGTCCGGCGCAAAGTGCTTTATCATTCAGTGCATGACGTTCAAATCTCTTTTCGAGTCCTTCCATTAAGACACAGCGCAGTGCCTCATGGACAGCATACTGCATACTTGTAGCCTCCGTATGGTGATTCAAACGTCTTGAACCCCAATAATCCTGCAGTTGGGCAAGGTCCAGATAATTACTGGGAATCATCGGTAATTCTCCATTTTTATCTTCTTTTGTCCTGATACCTGCTTCAACCTTTTTACGCAATGCAATAATCTTTTCAATTTCTTTATTATAAGTAATCAATGCTGAGCCTGAAGGTGCGGAAATACATTTTTGAGTACCGGAAATGCAGGCGTCAATGTTCCATTCATCCACCTTTACTTCCGTACCCCCAAGGGTTGCAACCGTATCTACAATAAGTAAAGCTCCATATCTTTTACAGATAGCACCCATCTCATCTAACGGCTGCATCATGGAAGTGGAAGTTTCACCATGAATACAGGCTACTGCTTTATATTTTTCTTTCTTTAGTTCTTCTTCAATCTCTTCGGGAGCAAAGACTTCTCCCCATGGCCGCTGCAGCATCTTAATCTGTGCGCCGCATCGTTCTAATATTTCCGCAAGCAAAAATCCAAAACGCCCGAACGTCGGTATCAGCACCTTATCCCCCGGACAGATTGCAGCGGTCAGCACGGTTTCAAGTCCTCCCCGGGAGGTTGTATCCACGGTATATGCCTGCTCATTTTCTGTCTGGAACACTTCGCGTTCCATCTGCATTGTTTCATTCATAATTGCCGTAAATTCCGGATCAAACTGGCCGATAATATGTGTTGTCATTGCTTTTAAAACACGGGGATCTGCCTCTACCGGTCCCGGTGCCATCAAGGTTCTTGGTGTCGGATTAATTTCTGAATAAATCATATCTGTCCCTCTTTCTGTATTGTTTTCCATTTATTTAAAACGCTAAAAACTTTTTTCGAAATTTTCCTGAAAGTAATTCAATAATTACATTCAAAATCCAGTATAATATTCCCGCAATCAGATACACTTCAAATGGAAGAAACGTCAATGAGGCACATTTTGTTGCCTGCATAGAAAGCTCTGCTACCGTGATAATCGAAAGCAGGGAAGAATCCTTTACAATAAGAATCAACTGATTTGTCAATGTAGGAATAATAATCTTAAACACCTGCGGCAATAAAATCCTCCGAACCCGTATATGGTATGGGATATTAAACGCAGCCGCTGCTTCCTCCTGTCCTTTCGGAACCGCATCAAATCCCATATTATAAATGACGGTCATGTAAGCTGCCTCATACAGTATCAAAATGACGGTACCAATCATAATTGCTTCCGGATGTATTCCGAATGCAGATGGAATGTTGTATGCCAGATATACCTGAATCATAAAAGGCGTATTTCGAAAAATCTTTACGTAAACGTATATGATTCCTTTTAGTATCCTGTTTTCTGTTCTCAGTATCAGTGTAAAAACCATACCAAGCAGCATAGAGCATACAAGGGCAATGACAGAAACAAGAATCGTAATTTTCACGCCTTCCAGTAAATAAGGCATAACTGTCAATAAAAGTTTCATTTCCTTCCTCCTCTATGCCGACATGTAACAGTTCAGCCACTCGGCTTCACTGTTACTGAATCCGCCCATTTAAAGTTGCCTACGGCAAGGGCGGATACACACTCGGCAAAATTTACATATTCTTACGGGCTTTGCAGCAAGTGCAGAGTCCTACGCCATACTGTTATGCCGGCATTTTTTTTCTGAAGTTTTCTTTTCTAAAAATTCTAATGCGGAACAAATTATAAAATAGAGTACAAATGCAATCATATAAATTTCGATTGGATGAAACTTTCTTGTGACAATTCTGGTAGCCGCCCTTGTGATTTCAACCACTCCTATAGTAGAAAGTATCGGGGTACATTTCACCGCATTAATAAACTCACTCAACATCTGGGGTTTTACAATTTTAAAAACCTGAGCCATTTTAATTCTAAAAAATATTGTTGTCCCAGACATTCCAAGTGCTTCTGCCGCTTCAATATGTCCTTTGGGAATTGCATTCAGTCCTGTACGGATCACTTCTGAGATAAATGCCGCACAGTTAATGCCCACCGCAGCAATTCCCGTCAGACTACTTGATAAATCCAATCCAATTGTTGACAATGAATAGAAAACAATTAAAATCTGAATCAGAAAAGGTGTTCCCCTGATAAAGCTGACATATAAGGTTACAAATATCTCCAGAATATGTATTTTTGTCATTCTTAAAATCACAAGCCCGGTTCCTAAAATAATACCCAATATCATACCAAAAACTGCTATTCCGACAGTTGCAAAAGCTCCTTTTAGAAGATATGGCAATGCATAAATTACCAGATCAAACACACTTTCCATCTTTTCTCACCTCTCGTCACTTTTTATTCTGTGACAACATATTCTGCTTCATTTTCCGGTAAATTTTCAAAGGTTGTACCAAAATATTTTTCCTGTAACTTTGCAAGTGTACCATCTTCCTTGAATTTTGCGATTTCGCTGTTTACATAATCAAGCAATTCCTGATCTGCTTTCCGGAATGCGAATGAAGCATATACCGGTTTTGAAACAGAGCCGACAATTTCAAGCGCTTCCCCATTTGCCTCTAACTGCTGTTGACAAACAACATAGGATTCGCATACTGCATCAATGTTTCCATTCTTCAAGTCAAGAAATGCATTTGTGGATACATCATATTCCTTTACACCTGCAAGACCCTCTCCGGCTGTTTCTTCAAGCTGTTTGCTGAATTCTTCGGCTGCTGTTTCAGGGGAAGAACCAAGCTGCGCGCCAACCGTCTTACCCGATAAATCTTCTACCGCATTAATCGAATCGTCATCTGCTCTCTTTACGATACAAAATTCACTGCTGGCAACCGGATAGCAAAAGTTATATTGTTCCATACGTTCTGCAGTAATGGAGCAACTGCAGGCCGCAACGTCAAACTTCCCTGCTTCCAGACCAGCAAAAATGCCTGAAAATGCAAGATCATCATACTCAAGTTCCACCTCAAGGTCCTCTGCAATTTTCTGCCAGATTTCAAAATCATATCCTGTCGGATTGCCGTCGTCATCCATATATTCATACGGATCAAACGTAAAATCATCTCCAATATGAAGAACACCCGCTTCCTTAATGGAATCCAATGTAACTTCTGCAAGTTTCTTTGTACCTCCGCTGACATCGGCTGTGCCTGCATTACTTCCGCTGTTGTCTTCTGTTCCACCACATCCTGTCATTACCATTGCAAGTGCAAGCATAATTACAAAAAGTTTTTTTCTCATATTTTTTCCTCCTGATAAACCTTTAAATTTATGTAATATTATTATTACCCTAATCACTTAATATCCTGTTTAAGAACTGTCTGGTCCGTTCTTGTTTCGGATAACGAATTACTTCTTCCGGTGTGCCTTCCTCTAAAATCCGTCCATCATCCATAAAAACCACCCGGTCTGCTACGTCATGTGCAAATTCCATCTCATGTGTTACGACAACCATTGTCATTCCATCCTCTGCTAAATTTCTCATTACTTTTAGTACTTCTCCGACTAATTCAGGATCCAAAGCCGAAGTAGGCTCGTCAAACAGCATAATATCCGGTTCCATTGCCAATGCTCTTGCGATTGCAACCCGCTGCTGCTGTCCTCCTGACAACGTAGTTGGAAAAACATCTTTTTTATCCTGCAATCCAACTTTTCCAAGCAGTTCTATTGCCTTCTCATAAATTTCTTTTTTGTTTGCTTTCTTTACTCTGATCGGAGCTTCCATAATATTTTCAATTACCGTCATATGGGGCCACAAATTAAACTGCTGAAACACCATGCCGACATGTTTTCTTATCTCTTTTACTGCCACTTTATTTGTATTCTTCTGATTACTCTCTAAGATTTCTCCATGAATCTCTACCGTACCATCATTCGTTTGTTCTAAATGATTCAGACAACGCAATAATGTACTTTTCCCCGACCCGCTCGGACCAATCAGACAAACAACTTCACCTTCATAAACCTCCATATCAATTCCATCTAAAACGACTAAATCTCCATAATTCTTTTTTAAATTTGTAACTTTAATGGTTGGTTCTCCTTCTTTGCTCATGTCTGATTACCTCCTGAAAAAAAAGACGCAGCTCTTTTTAGCTGCGCCTTCGCAAATTGTTTTCTCTTAAATTTGAATACATCATATTGATTTTGTTCTTTTCTGTCAAGAAATCGACATTTTTTTTGTTTGCTTGCACCCCGTTTTTTTATTTTCGGTATGCATATTGCACATCTATAGGCGGAACGCAAACGAGAAAACCTGCCACCGGCAGCTTTTCTGTACGCTATGGCGAACTAAAGGACGGGCAAAGAAGTCATTTCTTCCTGCCCGTCCTTTTCTATTCTGTATGACAGCTTTATTCCTCCAGCTTGTGAATAAAAACACAGTTTGGCTTATCTATCTTCTGCGGCTTTCCTTCCATTAAAGCATATCTCTTATCATAGAACATCTCATAGGTATCGATTTCATTTGTTTCATGATTTAAGCTCATAAAATGCCTGCCGTCCGGAAATACCGCCAATGCTTTCGGGAAATCTCCGCTGATCTGGGTAATACAATTTAAAGAAAGCAAACCTGTATCATCTTCCCTTTCAAAAACAGCAATCTCATTCGTTCCTGCATTACAGCAGAAGAGATATTTTCCATCTCTGGAAAATTCCATATTCTGTGAACTGCAGCGTTCATCCTTCTTAGCTTCTGTAGATACTGTCTGAATACGCTCAAATTCCGGCCCGTTTTTATCTACATAGTAGTTGTATACATCTACTGTATTCTTCAGCTCATTTAATATATAGGCACTCTTACCGTTCTTACTGAAACGGATCATCTTTGGTGCCGAGTCTAAATCACAGCGGATAATATCTGCCATCTTTAATCTGCCGTATTCATAATCAATCTTATAAACCTTAACATGATCAAGACCGCCGTCTACCGCACAGACATACTTCTGATCCGGTGTTATCTTGACACAGTTTACATGCGGTCTGCTACTTCTGTCCGCTGCACTTCGTCCTACTCCCTTATGGAAAACACCATCTGCAATCTCTCCTATAGAACCGTCTTCATTCAGCTTCATCATGGAGATTCTTCCATCATGATACCCGGCTACATACAGATAACGGTTTTCTTTATCCACATCCAGATAACAGCCGCGCATTCCGCCAATCCACTGTTCATTCATCGGCTTCAAATCCCCGTCCGGAAGAATGCCAAATGCCTTAACTCCCTCATCGGTAATGGAATATAAAAATTTTCCATTCTCAGAAACAATCAAATCGGAAGGATTATTAATCTCTACAACCTTACGCTCTTTCATCGTTCCGTTTTCAACATCCAAATCATAAATATGGATTCCTATACTGTGTTCATAGGTATAGGTGCCCACGTATGCAACGTATTTTTCCTGTTTCATCGTCAACACTCCTCTTCTTTCCTGCGTAAAATATCATAGCGCGCTAATGGTGTACCTAAATCAATCAACAGTTTCTGCTGCGGATGAGGCGCGGATTCCATTTCATTTCCCTCTTCATCCAATATTTTCTGAACAGTCACAACTATATTTTCTCCATTCGGTTTCATGACTTCAATTTCTTCTCCGACGGAAAATTTATTGCGCTGTTCAATCTGATAGAGTCCTTCTTTACTGCAGTCACCTACAATTCCAAGATAGGTATACTCTTTCAGATAGGTATTATTATCATAAATCTGTGCTTCCTCCGAAGGCTTTCCAAAGAAAAATCCTGTCGTAAACTGGCGGTAAGTACAGTTTGATATTTGTTCTAAATACCATGGCATATTCTTCTGATACTGCTCCGGCGATTCCATATAATCATCTATGGCTTTTCGGTAAGTCCTCGCCACAGTTGCCACGTAAAGGGCTGTTTTCATTCTTCCTTCGATCTTAAAGCTGTCTATTCCGGCAGCGAACAGTTCCGGAATATGTTCAATCATGCATAAATCCTTGGAATTAAAAATATAAGTGCCCCGTTCATTTTCAAAGACCGGCATATACTCTCCCGGCCGTTTTTCCTCCACGATGGAATATTTCCATCGGCAGGGATGGGTACAGGCTCCCTGATTGGCATCTCTGCCCACTAAATAATTGCTTAACAGGCATCTTCCCGAATAAGAAATACACATAGCTCCGTGTACAAAAGTCTCTATCTCAAGGTCATCCGGAATACATGCCCTGATTTCCTTAATCTCCTGCAAGGACAATTCTCTTGCAGATACCACCCGCTTTGCCCCCTGTCTATACCAGAACAGATAGGTTCCGTAATTGGTATTGTTTGCCTGGGTGCTGATATGGCGTTCTATTTCAGGACAGACCTCTTTTGCAATGGTAAATACTCCCGGGTCTGCAATAATCAAAGCGTCCGGTTTCATTTCCCTTAACTCTTTAAAATACGCTCTCACGCCCTCTAAATCATCATTATGCGCAAGAATATTCGCAGTCACATACACCTTTACGCCATGCTCATGCGCAAATGCAATTCCCTCTTCCATCTCTTCTCTGGTAAAATTCTTCGCCTTTGCCCGAAGTCCGAATGCCTCACCACCAATATATACCGCATCCGCTCCAAATACAACTGCTATTTTTAATACTTCCAGGCTGCTTGCCGGTATTAATAACTCCGGACGTCTCATCTGCTCTCCTCGCAATCTATTTTTTAGTGCTCACTGTCAGACCATCTCCGATCGGAAGTACGGTGCTGACTAATTCCTCGTGATGTGTCACTTCATAAAGATATTCCCGCATCCGCTTGTGAATTGTACGATTCCTTCTTGTAACAGCAAATCTTGATTCAATAATATCGCCGTCCTGCAATACATTATCTGATACTAAGGTTCCGTCTCTGCTTAAGAGCCGAAGCATCTCCGGCAAAAAATGGATATACTGTCCCTTAGCTGCATCCATAAAAATGAAATCAAAGGTTCCTTCTAATGCAGGCAGTATTTCAAGGGCATCTCCTTCTAAAAGCGTGATCTGTTCTTCTCTTTTTGCCTCTTTAAAATACTTCTTTGCAATCGGAATCCTCTTCTCATAATTCTCAATGGTCACGATCTTGCAGTCCGCCGGATTATATTCTGCCATGAAAAGTGCGGAAAAGCCAATCGCCGTTCCCACTTCCAAAATCCGCTGCGGCTTCTGCATTGCCAGAACCCATTTCAGGAACTGTTGTGTTTCTTTCCGTATGATTGGAACATACGTTTCTAATGCTTCTCTCTCTAAGCGATTCAAAAGCTCGCTATTCTCTGTATCCAGAGAATTTATATACGTCACCAGACGTTCCTCTACTATCATATCCGTCTGCCCTATTCTTCGGTTTCTGTTTCATCGACTTCATCTGCAGACATTACCTGCATCATTTCCTTTGCCGTCATAGATGTAGAAAGTGTATAGGTTCCCTCTTTCAGCTTATTGGAATAGGAGGACAGCTTCAACTGCACCACAAACAGCTCTGCGCTGCGCACCAATCCCTTTTTTTCCAGAAGACTGCCCAATTCTTTAGCGTCCATTCCGGAAGTCACCTGTACGACCTTATCCTCTCCCTCCTCCGGCAGATCCACGGCTGTTTCTGTAAAAACACGGTAGCCAAAATTATATGCTATCTGACCCCCCTGATACAAAACAGCTACCAGAAGTATCATAATCAGAATGGAAAAGCTGATACTTACGATTTTCAACACTACTTTGCTGGCACTCATTTTTTCCTCCGTATCCCTAAACATTCTCCGCTTGCTTTCCTTCAAAATCTGCTTCAAAATCCAGATTTTCGATTAACTGCCAGTTAATCTGCTGCAAGATCCGGCAGAATGCATTCTCTGCTGTCAAAAACTCTCTTACGACAATATTCTCAATGACTTCTGCAAATTCCTGCTGCAATTTATCTGCTTCTTCAAAAATATCCGTCCGGCTGTTCTGCATATCATAATTCCGTTTGCGAAATTCATCTGTTTTTTTCTTTAAAAGTGGGTATTTGCAGATTTCCTCTTTTGCATTCTGATAACGTATATATTCTTCACTCTTTTCAATAGCAGCGAGCAACGCTTTCGTAGCTTCCTGCACCTGATTCATGTATTTATCCTCCCGGTGTCCTTATACTTCCATAATAATAGGCATGATCATCGGTCTTCTCTTTGTCTCCTTCCAGACAAACTCTCCAAGAGAATCCTTGATCTCGGATTTGATCTTCCCCCAGTCTGTCACATTCCTGTCCATCATCTGCTGCATGGTATCGTCTAATACCTGCTTCGCTTCATCCATCAGGCTCTCCGAACCTCTGACATATACAAATCCTCTGGATACAATATCAGGTCCTGCAAGTACCTGACCAGAGCCTGCTTCTAGGGTCAGTACAACAATGATAATACCTTCTTCTGCTAAATGCTGTCTGTCACGAAGTACGATATTTCCAACATCTCCGACACCAAGTCCGTCTACCATGACATTGCCAACATGCACGCGGCCGGTGACCTTTGCCTCTTCTTCATCTAATTCTAACACATCTCCGGAAGAAAGGATAAAAATATTTTCCTTATCGTAACCTAATTCTTCTGCAATTTTTGCCTGTGCCATTAAATGCTTGTACTCTCCATGAACCGGAATCGCATATTTCGGACGGACTAAGGAATAGATCAGCTTAATATCCTCCTGGCAGGCATGTCCGGATACATGGGCATCCTGGAAAATAACATTCGCACCCTTCATAAACAATTCATTGATTACATTCGAAACTGCCTTCTCATTTCCCGGAATCGGATGCGAAGAAAAAATAATCGTATCCCTCGGCTTGATCGTGATTTTCTTATGCATACCGGACGCCATACGGGATAAGGCTGCCATGGATTCTCCCTGGCTTCCGGTGGTAATCAGCACGGTCTGCTCATCCGGATAATTTTTCAACTGTTCAACATCAATCAGGGTATTCTCCGGAATATCCAGATAGCCTAATTCTGTGGCGGTAGAAATGATATTTACCATACTTCTTCCTTCTACCACAACCTTTCTGCCGTACTTGCAGGCAGAATTGATAATCTGCTGTACACGGTCCACATTGGATGCAAAGGTAGCAATAATAATTCTGGAATTTTTATGCTCTGCAAAAAGATTGTCAAAGGTCTTACCTACGGATTTCTCCGACATGGTAAAGCCCGGTCTCTCCGCATTGGTACTGTCACACATCAGCGCAAGTACACCCTTCTTGCCAAGCTCTCCTAATCTTGCCAAATCAATGGCATCACCGAATACCGGTGTATAATCTACTTTAAAGTCCCCGGTATGCACTACAATTCCCGCCGGTGAATAGATAGCAAGAGCTGCTGCATCCTGGATACTGTGGTTTGTCTTAATAAATTCTACTCTGAAATTGCCCAGATTGATATGCTGTCCGTATTTTACGACCTTACGCTTTACCTTCGTAAGCATATTGTGTTCTTTTAACTTATGGTCAATAATACCAATCGTAAGCTTTGTTGCATAAATCGGTACATTAATCTCTCTTAACACATAAGGAATGGCACCGATATGGTCTTCATGTCCATGGGTAATAAAGAATCCCTTTACTTTTTCTATATTTTCTTTTAAATATGTTATATCCGGAATTACTAAGTCAATTCCCAACATATCG
>CAYWXJ010000015.1:0-27074 GCA_964462405.1 uncultured Eubacterium sp. | reverse complement strand
GGCAGACTTTATTGTGGATATTGGACCGGGAGCCGGAGAGCATGGTGGAGAAGTGATAGCAGCAGGAACTGCAGAAGAAATTATGCAGAACCCGGATTCCGTCACCGGAGCTTACTTAAGCGGGCGTATGCAGATACCGGTTCCGGAAGAGAGAAGGAAGCCGACAGGATTTTTAAAGGTAATCGGAGCTGCGGAGAATAACCTGAAGAATATCAATGTAGAGATTCCCTTGGGGATTATGACCTGTGTGACGGGGGTATCCGGCTCCGGTAAAAGTTCTCTGACCAATGAGGTACTTTATAAGACACTTCAGAGGAAGTTGAACCATGCCAGAACAATTCCGGGAAAGCACAAGGAAATCCGGGGATTAGAACAGTTAGACAAGGTAATTGATATTGACCAGTCGCCCATCGGAAGAACGCCCCGTTCCAATCCGGCAACCTATACCGGCGTATTTGATATGATTCGTGATTTATTTGCTTCCACTTCGGATGCAAAGGCAAAAGGATATAAAAAAGGCAGATTCAGCTTTAACGTAAAAGGCGGCCGCTGTGAGGCCTGCTGCGGCGATGGTATTCTGAAGATTGAAATGCATTTTCTGCCGGATGTCTATGTGCCTTGTGAGGTTTGCCAAGGGAAACGCTATAACCGGGAAACCCTGGAGGTAAAATATAAGGGAAAGAGCATTTATGATGTATTGAATATGACAGTAGAAGAAGCACTGGAGTTTTTTAAGAATGTTCCATCGATTGAACGGAAGATTCAGACTCTTTATGATGTGGGACTTTCCTACATCCGCTTAGGACAGCCTTCTACAGAGCTTTCCGGCGGAGAGGCACAGAGGATCAAGCTGGCGACAGAGCTGAGCCGGAGAAGTACCGGAAAGACCATCTATATTTTAGATGAACCGACTACCGGACTGCATTTTGCGGATGTGCATAAGCTGATTGATATTCTGCGCAGACTTTCGGATGGTGGGAATACAGTCGTTGTCATTGAGCATAATTTAGATGTGATTAAAACCGCAGACTACATCATAGATATGGGACCGGAGGGCGGCGACGGCGGCGGAACTGTCGTTGCATACGGAACTCCGGAGGAGGTTGCCAAGGTAGAGACATCTTATACCGGAAAATATTTAAAGAAGTTTCTGTAAGGCTGACAAAAAAAGAGCTTCTCGCTGATTTTGCGGAAGCTCCTTTTTCTGCTATTCTAACTTGAATTTATTTACTTCGGTATTTAATTGGGCGGCAACATTCATATTAGAATTTGCTTCGCTGCCAATATCAACAACATTTTCTGTCAGGTTTACTGACATAGTGGTTACGTTGGTGACACCCTTTGCACTTTCTTCTACGGCAATGCTGACTGCAGAGATGGCTTCTTTGATCTGTTCGAGGCTTTGTGTCATCTCTTCACTTTTCTCTGCAAAGGTTTCCATCATATGATTGATATTATCGGCGTCACTGCGATAGGAATCACTTGTTTCGGCTAGTTTTTCATAGCCATTCATGGCAGTTTCGTCCATAAATGTAAGCATGGCTTCTGCTTCTTTTGCCAGTTCGTTCACGGAAAGAATAACTTCTGCACTGACTTTCTGAATTTGTGATGCTGTTTCGGCGGAATTCATTGCCAGTTTGCCGATTTCATCCGCAACGACGGCAAAGCCCTTTCCGGCTTCTCCGGCTCTTGCTGCCTCGATACTTGCATTCAGTGAAAGCAGATTCGTCTGCTCAGTGATATTGATAATATTTTCAGTCAGCAGGCTAATTTCTTCTACTGCCTTAGAGTGTTTAATTTTCTCATTTACATTAGAAGCCATATGCTGTGCCTGGAGCTTCGCAGCTTCTTTTTCTGCGGCTGATTTTTCGTAAATATCTGCGGCTTTTTTCATGATGTTGTTCGCAGAGTTCTTTCCATCGTTGGCATTTCTGGAAATATTACCGGTGGTTTCGTACATTGCGCTGATGGACTCTGTGATCTGATTGAGGGAAGCACTGGTTTCTTCCATTGCGGCACTCATTTCCTCCATTGTTGCGGATACGTCGGTAATGTTGATTTCGGCATTGGAGATGTTCTTAACTACGGTTTTGGATGAAGTATTCAACTGTCTGGAATTGCCTGCAATATTCAGCATAATGCCGCGGATATACTCTAACAGCATATTCACATTGCCGGCAATCAGCTCCATTTCATCTCCGCTTGTAATTTCAAGCTTCTGTGTCAAATCTCCTTCATTGTGAACTAAATCGTATATTTTCTGATCTACTAAGCGCAGGCTCTTTGCAATTCCGCCTACGATCAGGTTGAGGATCAGTAAAGCGGCTATGACACAGATAATTGTCATAAGAATGACCTGCTGTAAGGTTTCACTGAGCTTGTCTGTCACGGGCGAGGCATCATAATCGCATCCCACAACTGCAATGACATTTCCGGCGTCGTCCACAAGCGGCATATATGCAGAAATAACATTTCCGGATGTAGTATAATCAATAAAATTCTGGACATATGCTTCACCTTCAAAAGTACCTTTCATCTCTTCATAAGAGGCTTCAAAGGCATCGCCCACATTTGCCTGCAGTTCACTTTGATCCGTATCTGCTCCGTAAAAGATGCTGTTTCCTTCTCTGTACAGGGTATACATATAAGCAATGCCAAAATCTTCCTGTATCTCCCGCATAGAGGTAAGCAATGTCTGGTATTCTTCTGTGTCCTCGCAGCCTGGTGTGAGCTGGCTGACTAAATCTGTGTCAATCACATTAACTGCAACTTTTGCTACCATTGCGGCTTCTTCTACGCCCATTGCTACCATTCCGCTCTTGATGCTCCGGTAAGAAGATATGCCTAATATTGTGCAAATCAGAATAATTAATATGCTTGTGGGTAACAATATCTTCGTTCGGATGCTCAGCTTACGTGTCTTTTGTTTCATAATTGAATATCCTCCTTTTGTACGGTTCTCCCTTTCTAACCAGTACTATTTTACCAGATGATTTTGCAAAAACCAATACATTTTTACGTTATAGAGAAAATGTAGACAAAAAATAGAGGGCACCGGCTCTTCCGGTACCCTCTGATGTTCTGGAAAATATTTTTTGGGGAGTACTCCCTAAACCAAAAGGTTCAGGGAGCATGAGTTATGAAAACTATAATAGCTTTATCAGCTAGTACGGTTTAAAGTATATTCAAAAAATGTGATAAGAATGTGACCAAAAACTAAAATGTATCTAAAAAACGAAAGTTTTTTGCGCATAAATTGTGAATTATTGAGAAATTCTTAAAATATGTGCTTTTTTGCTATTTTTCGAAAAAAATGATTTGAAAAATGGAAGCATTTGTATATAATAAAGTAGTATAAGAAAAAATATGATTAAATGCACATTTTGTGCTCACAATAAACTGCAGAATGATGAAAGGGGAATCACAGCATGATTTCAACAGATATAGGAATTGATTTAGGGACAGCCAGTATATTAGTTTATATTAAGGGCAAAGGCGTTGTGTTAAAAGAGCCGTCAGTAGTTGCCTTTGACAGAGATACAAATAAGATAAAAGCAATCGGTGAGGAAGCCCGTCTGATGTTAGGAAGGACACCGGGCAACATTGTTGCGGTCAGACCGCTTCGTCAGGGTGTTATTTCGGATTATACCGTTACCGAGAAAATGATTAAATATTTTATCCAGAAAGCTATCGGTAAGAAGAGCTTCCGCAAGCCGAGAATCAGTGTATGTGTACCAAGCGGTGTAACAGAGGTTGAGAAGAAGGCGGTAGAGGATGCTACCTATAATGCAGGTGCAAGAGAGGTTACCATTATTGAGGAGCCGATTGCAGCGGCTATTGGAGCAGGAATTGATATTGCAAGACCCTGCGGCAATATGATCGTAGATATTGGCGGCGGTACCGCAGATATTGCCGTTATTTCCTTAGGCGGTTCTGTAGTTAGTACATCTATTAAGATTGCCGGAGATGATTTTGACGAAGCTATTGTACGCTATATGCGTAAGAAGCACAATTTATTGATCGGTGAGAGAACAGCAGAAGACATTAAGATAAAGATTGGCTCCTGTTTCCCGAATGGACGTAATGAGACCATGGATGTCCGCGGACGTAATCTTGTAACAGGACTGCCGAAGACAGTTACCGTATCTTCGGAAGAAACAGAGGACGCATTGCGTGAGCCGACATTGCAGATCGTAGAAGCAGTGCACAGCGTGCTGGAGAAGACGCCGCCGGAGTTAGCAGCAGATGTTGCGGACAGAGGCATCGTGCTTACCGGAGGAGGAGCGCTTTTAAGAGGCTTAGAAGAGCTTTTAGAGGATCGGACAGGTATCAATACCATGACAGCAGAGGAGCCCATGACCTGTGTGGCGATCGGAACTGGTAAATTTGTAGAATTTTTATCAGGAAAAAGGGAAGAAGACTAAGGGCAGAACAAAATTTTGCCGATATTAATATAAAGTATGTACAGGATGGCGGACAGTTCATGGATGAGCGGAGAATACAGCAATGGGAAGGAGAACTGTAGATGGTTAAAGGGTTATATACCGCTTATACCGGGATGATAGAAGAAATGCGGCGGATGGATGTTATGACGAACAATCTTGCCAATGCAAGTACCACCGGATATAAGAAAGAGGGCACAGTGAATCAGTCATTTGACGATCAGCTTGCAATTAAGATTAAAGACAGGTCGGAAGCATTGCCGGCGAAGCAGTTAGGTGATGTGAATTTAGGTGTTAAGGTGGGAGAAACTTACAGGGATTATAGTCAGGGTTCTTTTTCCGTAACGGATAACCCATATGATCTGGCACTGGATGGAGAAGGTTTCTTCGCAATCGAATTTCGCAATAAGAATGGAGAGACTTCTGTTAAGTATACGAGAGATGGTTCCTTTACCGTTGACCAGAATGGCTATCTTATGACAAAAGACGGGGATTATGTGCTGAATGCCAATGGAGCAGCAAATACAGTTGGCGGGCAGGCTAATTATGTAAGAATTGATCCTAATCAGGATGTTACCATTGACAGAAATGGGACGGTATTCCAGAATGATGTGCAGGTGGCGCAGATAGGAGTCGTCGATTTTGAGGATTACAATTATCTGGAGAAATACGGCGAGAATTTATATAATGTAGTTCCGGGCGGTCGGCTGACTGCATCGAATGCAGGTGTGGAACAGGGTTGTCTGGAGATGTCTAATGTCAATATCGTTTCGGAGATGGTAGATATGATAACAATTACCAGAGCATATGAAGCTAATCAGAAGATTATTACCACGATTGACGGTACATTGGATAAAGCTGTAAATACAGTAGGACAGGTATAGGAGGATAAGCCGTTATGATGAGATCTCTATGGTCTGCTGCATCGGGAATGATTGCACAGCAGACAAATGTTGATACAATTTCGAACAATATTGCAAATGTAAACACAACTGGTTATAAGTCACAGCGGACAGAATTTAAGTCCTTGTTATACCAGAATCTTCAGACCAGAACGACAACGGCAAATGGTGAAAATAAGCCGGTTCCTGCACAGGTGGGTCTTGGAACCAGAGTAGCAGCTACTAATACATTTTATACTCAGGGAGCATTGTTAGCGAGCGAGAACGAAACGGATTTTGCGATTGATGGAGACGGCTTTTTTGCAGTCCGCGGTGATGACGGGAATGTGTATTATACACGTAACGGAAGTTTTAACTGGGCAGTTGGCGTGAATGGCATGACCTTGTGTAATTCTGATGGCTATCCGGTTTTGGATTCTAATGGGAATGAAATCATTATTCCGAATGGCGTTACCAGTGGAAACATGGTGATTTCCAGTGATGGAGCAATTGGTTATAGAACAGTGCAGGGTGCGTATGTAGCAATGAATCAGACGATTGGTCTGTATCAGTTCAACAATCCGGCAGGTCTGCAGAAGATGTCCAGAAGCCTTTTAGCGGAGACGGCGGCTTCCGGTGCGCCGTTGAATGAAGCAACGACCAACGGACTCACAAAGAGCACCGTGCATCAGTATTACTTAGAGGGTTCTAATGTACAGATTGCCGATGAGATGGTGAATTTAATTGTTGCTCAGAGAGCGTACGAATTAAACTCCAAGGCGATTCAGGCATCGGATGAGATGCTTCAGGAGGCAAATAGTTTGAGAAGGTAAACATAGAGTATAGGAGGAAGTGCGGATGAGTATAGGAATAGACAGCATTTCGGCAATGGTAGCTCAGACGAACAGTTCTGCTGCAAATAGTAAGACCAATGCATTGGAGAATAAATTAGACGGAGATCTTTCTGCAGCTTCGGACGATGAATTGATGGATGTTTGTAAGGAATTTGAGGCATATTTTGTAGAACAGGTGTTGAAGGAAGTTGAGAAGACTATTCCGGAGAATGAGGAGGAAGATTCTTCGATGTCGCAATTAACAGATTACTTTAAAGACGAGATGATTCAGACACTCGCTACGGAGGTCTGCGAGCAGCAGGATTTAGGGCTTGCCCAACAGATGTATGAGCAAATGAAACGAAATTACTCAATATAAAAAATGTATTGGATGTATGGAATGACGTACATCCAATATTTTTATTGTATAGGAAAATTCTCATGATAGGGATATTTTTCTGTTATAGGAGGAATACACAAAGTGGAAACGATCAAAGGCTATGTAGACCATATTATTTTCCGGAATTCGGATAATGGTTATACGGTATTTGTAATGATATGTGATGAAGAAGAGCTTACCTGTGTGGGGACTTTTTCCATCATCAGCGAGGGGGAAAATATCAAAGTAACCGGAGAATATACAGAGCATCCGATGTATGGAAAACAGTTTACGGTCCGTGAATTGGAAGAATGTGAGCCGGAAGATGAGATTTCCATGGAGCGTTACTTAGGTTCTGGTGCAATCAAAGGGGTCGGTACTGCACTGGCAGCGAGGATTGTACGTCGGTTTAAAAAAGATACCTTTCGGATTATGGAAGAAGAGCCGGAGCGTTTGGCGGAGATAAAAGGAATCAGCGAGCGCAAAGCTATGGAAATTTCCAGTCAGGTGGCAGAAAAAAGGGATTTGCGGCAGGCAATGATATTTTTGCAGCAGTATGGGATTTCGCTGAATCTGGCGGTGAAGATATACGGCGCTTATCAGCAGGAGGTATATCGTATAATAAAAGAAAATCCTTATCAGCTTGCAGATGATATTCAGGGCGTGGGATTTAAGATAGCAGATGAAATTGCAGCGCGTGCAGGTATTCGTACGGACTCTGATTTTCGGATAAGAAGCGGAATTTTATACAGTCTGCTGCAGGCGGCGGCAGAAGGACATACTTATCTTCCGAAAGAAGAATTGACCATAAGAACGGCCAGGCTTTTAGACGTGGAAGCAGCCTATATTGAAAAACATTATATGGATCTTGCCATTGAGAAGAAGATTATGGTCAAAGGAGAACATATTTACGGTGCGGCTTACTATTATATGGAATCTTCGGTCGCTTCCATGCTGCAGGAGCTGGATGTAAAGTACGATATTCCGGAAATAGAAATCGAGCAGCGCATCCGACAGATTGAAAAGCGCAGCGGAATGGAACCGGATGAGATGCAGATGCTTGCAGTAAAAGAAGCGGTAAAGAGCGGACTGCTCGTTATCACAGGAGGTCCGGGTACAGGAAAAACCACCACCATTAATACGATAATCCGCTATTTTGAATTGGAGGGATTGGATATTTTTTTGGCGGCTCCTACCGGACGTGCAGCGAAGCGCATGAGTGATACTACAGGCTACGAGGCAAGGACGATTCACCGGATGTTAGAGCTGAACGGCGGAATTGAAGGGAACGCAGGATTTACCAGAAATGCAGAGTACCCATTGGAAACAGATGTAATTATTATTGACGAGATGTCCATGGTGGACATTAATTTGATGCATGCTCTGTTAAAAGCCATAGCTCCGGGCACCCGGCTGATTTTAGTGGGAGATGTAAACCAGCTTCCAAGTGTGGGGCCGGGAAGCGTATTGAAGGATATTATTGATTCCGAAGCCTTTCCGGTGGTGAAGCTGACAAAGATTTTCCGTCAGGCGACCCAGAGTGACATCGTTATGAATGCGCATAAGATTAATAACGGGGAACAGGTTGTACTGGATAATAAGAGCATGGATTTCTTTTTTCTGAAAAGATATGAAGCAGATACGATTATCAATGTGACGATTCAGTTGATTGCCCAGAAGCTGCCGAAATTCGTAGATGCTTCACCCTTTGACATTCAAGTGCTTACACCTATGCGGAAGGGGCTGCTTGGAGTGGAACGGCTAAACAGTATTTTACAGCAGTATCTGAATCCGAAATCAAAGGATAAAAAGGAGAGAGAGCATGGCGAACATATCTTTCGGGAAGGCGATAAGGTCATGCAGACAAAGAATAATTATCAGTTGGAATGGGAAATCCGCAGCAAATACGGACTTACAGTCGATAAGGGATTGGGCGTATTCAACGGAGACATGGGGATTATCCGGGAAATCAATGAATATGCGGAAAGCATGACGGTGGAGTTTGATGAGGGACGGATGGTGGAGTATTCGTTGAAGAGTTTAGATGAACTGGAACTGGCATATGCGATCACCATTCATAAATCCCAGGGATCAGAGTATCCGGCAGTAGTCATTCCGCTGTTAAACGGACCGAGGATGTTAATGAACCGGAATCTGCTCTATACAGCGGTTACGAGAGCCAGAAAGTGTGTCACTTTGGTGGGAGATGAAAATACATTTCAGTCTATGATACAGAATACGGAACAGCAGAAGCGGTATTCGGGGCTTGCAGAAGAGATTGCTGCCCGCTCTTTGCAGGAACTTTGATTTTATGTAATTTTAGAAGACCATATAAAAACCGCCAAACTGAGTAATTTACATCAGTTTGGCGGTTTTTTGCATATAACCGGAAAGCACAGAACGGTTATTTATTTCGATAACAGTGCTTTATCATCGTCAAATGTTTCTCCGCTTGCCTGTTCGAATTTCTGAAGCAAATCTTCTACGGTGAGAGATTTCTTTTCTTCGCCGGAAATATCAAGGGCGATTTTTCCTTCATTCATCATAATCAGACGATTTCCGTGGGCAATGGCATCACGCATATTATGAGTGACCATCATGGCTGTCAAATGATTTTCGGCAATGATCTTATCGGATAATTCCAATACCTTAGCGGCAGTTTTTGGGTCGAGGGCGGCGGTATGTTCATCCAGCAGGAGAACCTTCGGTTTTTGGATGGAAGCCATCAAGAGGGTAAGTGCCTGTCTTTGACCGCCGGAAAGAAGTCCTACCTTGGAGGACATACGGTTTTCAAGTCCTAAGTCAAGTTCCTTTAAAAGCTCGTGATATTTTTCCTTCTCAGTTTTGGTAATGCCCCATTTTAAACCGCGCTTCTGTCCGCGTCTTGCTGCAAGAGCAAGATTTTCCTGAATTTCCATGGTGGCAGCGGTGCCTGTCATCGGGTCCTGAAAGACACGTCCGAGATATTTAGCGCGCTTGTATTCCGGAAGTCCGGTAATGTCGGTGCCGTCAATGCTGATGGAACCTTCGTCAATTGGCCATACGCCGGCAACGGCATTGAGCATAGTGGATTTTCCGGCCCCGTTTCCGCCGATAACGGTAATAAAGTCGCCGTCCTGCAATGTGAGAGATACGCCGCACAAAGCAGGCTTTTCGTTGATTGTTCCGATATTAAAGGTTTTATGGATCTGATTTAATACTAACATTATGCGGCACCTCCGTTCTTTGCAGATTTCTTAAAGCTGTTTTTGGATTTTGCTTTCAGGTATGGAACTGCAAGGAAAACAGCAACTACGATAGCAGAGAACAGCTTTAAGTTTTCCTGAGGCAGCTTGAGCCAGAGTACAAAACAGATGACCAGATAATAGATGATGGCACCGATTACCACAAAAACAAGCCTTGCAATAAAATTTAAATGTTTCCGGAAAATGGCTTCTCCAAGTACTTCTCCGATAATTACAGCAGCAAGACCGATAACGATGGCACCGCGGCCCATATTGACATCAGCATTGCCCTGGTACTGTGCGTAAAGACCGCCTGCTAATCCCACAAGACCGTTGGAGATGGCAAGAGCTAAGACCTTTGCAATATTGGTATTGATACCCTGGGCTTTTGCCATGTTCGGGTTACAGCCGGTAGCACGAATCGTAAAGCCCTGCTCGGTTCCGAAATACCAGTACATAACAGCGATGATGACTGCCAGAAAAACAATAGTGGTCAGGATAGCCTGCGGAACATAACGAAGGGAAACTGTCAAATCGTAATTGTCTACACTGACCGCCTGATTGGATTTGCCCATGATATTCAGGTTAATGGAGTAAAGGGCAATCTGCGTCAGAATTCCTGCAAGAATATCGGAAATTCCCAGTGCCGTATGTAAAAACGCAGTGATAAGTCCTGCGAGAACACCTGCAAGGAAAGAAATTGCCAATGCAGCGGCAGGCGGCCAGCCGTTTAAAATCAGCATAACAGCCACAGCACCTCCGGTTGCAAGAGAACCATCGACGGTCAGGTCGGCATAATTCAGAATCTTATAGGTCAGATAAACGCCAAGTGCCATAATGCCCCAGATGAGTCCCTGGGCAATGGAACCTGGCATGGCCCGGAAAAGGGAAAATACATTTAACATAAGTAAAATACCTCCATAAAATTATATTATAAAAAGGAAAAAGAGAGTAATCAAACTGTCAATTACCCTCTTTTTTTGATTGAATTACCGCTTATTTTAATATCCTTCGATTGCGATATAGTCTTCAGGAATTGTAATTCCCAATTCACCGGCAATCGTAGGATTGTATTTCTTATCGGTTGCAGATGCATATTCAATGTTCATGGTTGCAGGGTCTGCATTGTTGACTAAAATTTCATATGCCATCTCACCTGTCTTGTATCCGAGGTCGTAATAGCTGATGGATAAAGTTGCAAGACCGCCGGCACAGATGCCTTCTTCTCCTACGATAACAGGAATACCTGCAGGAACAGTAACGTTCTTGATGATCTCTGTATTTGCAGCCATGGTATTATCTGTCGGAACATAGATGCAGTCACAATCTGCGATTGCATTGGTCACAACGGACTGGATTTCATTGGAATCCGCTGCGGTGTATTCTTTCCATGCAATATTTTTTTCATCTAAATACTTGCCGACTTCGGTTGCCTGATATACGGAATTGGCTTCGGCAGAGCAATAAAGAATGCCTACCTGGGTAACATCCGGTACAAGCTCTACGAGCATTTCTACCTGCTGGTCTAATGGTGCAAGGTCAGAGGTTCCGGTAATGTTGGTTCCGGACGCTCCGGTCCAGTCAGAAGCGTTCAAAGCAGTTGCATAATCTGTAATAGAGGTTGCAACGATTGGAATCTCTGATGTGGAAGCGGCGCAGGCCTGAAGTGCAGAGGTTGCGTTTGCCATAATTAAATCCACATCATCAGCAACAAATCCTGTTGCAATAGATGCACAGTTGGTAGCTTCACCCTGCGCATTCTGCAGATCAAACTGTACTTTGTCTTCCCCTAATTTTTCAATTAATGCATCCTGGAAGCCCTGTGTTGCTGCATCCAATGCTTCGTGCTCTAACTGCTGGCAGATACCGATGTGGTATACGTCGTCAGAAGAACCGTTTCCGCAGGCTGCCAGGCTCATTGCCATAGAAGCAACCAGAATTGAAGAAAGTATCTTTTTCATATGAATATTCCTCCCTGTAATATGAATGTTTCAAACTTTGAAATGATAGGTAAATTATAATGATTGAGAACAGTAAAGTCAATCCCCTAAAATACTGATTTTACTATTCATTTCAGGACGAATGTGATAAAATAAGACTGTCTTTTATCGAATTTGCATGATAATCCTGTCTTTGGCGTAAGACTGCAGAAAACAAACCTGCAGCAGAGCGTTTAAGAGAAGGGAATAGATCAATGAAGAAAATTGAAATATGGGAGAAGCTGTGGTGGTTAGACCGGCAGATATTAGATCTTGTATATCCGCCCAGATGCCCATTCTGTGATCAGGTCACAGATGCGGAGGAAAGAATCTGTCCGGAATGCAAAAAGAAGCTTCATCCGGTACAAGAGCCGGTCTGTATGAAGTGCGGAAAGCCGCTTTCAGATAGCAGAAGAGAGTTCTGTTGGGACTGCGGGAGAAAAAAGCATTATTTTTCACAGGGAAAAGCATTGTGGGTGTATGAAAAGGCAGTAACAGAATCTATTTACCGTTTTAAATATCGCAACAGGCGGGAATACGGCAGGGTATATGCAGCCGAAATGGCTGACAGGTATGGAGCATGGATAAAGAGCCATAGGATTCAGGCGGTCGTTCCGATTCCGTTGCACAAAAAGCGAAGACAGAAAAGGGGATATAATCAGGCGGAAATTTTAGCAAAAGAATTAGGCAGGATTTTGGATATTCCGGTGTATACAGATTTGCTGGTCCGGGTGCGGAATACCAAACCCCAAAAGACATTAAATGATGCAGAGAGAAAAAATAATCTGAAAAAGGCTTTCAAAACGACAAAAAGTAGTGTACAATTACAATATATTTTAGTCGTGGATGATATATATACGACAGGAAGTACATTGGATGCAGCCGCGATGGCATTGTCAGAAGCGGGAGTTCTAGAAGCGTATACCTGTTGTGTTAGCATAGGAAGAGGTTGTTAGGAGGAGCGTAGCATGGATGTCAGAAGTTGCAGAGGCTGTGGAAGGTTATTTAATTATTTGCAGGGACCGCCAATTTGTCCGGCATGCAGGAAGAAGTTAGAGGACAAGTTCATTGAGGTAAGGGATTATATTCGGGAAAATGAAACAGCCACGATACATCAGATTTCAGAAGATAATGACGTTTCCGTAAAACAGATCAGGCAGTGGATACGTGAAGAACGGCTGACTTTTACAGAAAATTCGCCGGTGGGAATTGAGTGTGAGAACTGCGGAGCTATGATTCGTACCGGACGTTTCTGTGACAAGTGCAAGATGAATATGGCAAATAGTCTGAAGCAGATGTATGAAATGCCGGTCAAAGAGAGGGAAAATACACGGTCGAAGGATAAGGACCGTATGCGTTTCCTGGATAAAAATTGATACAGAACCAAAACAAAAAAGACAGTACTAGGCTGTCTTTTTTTGTGAAAAACTTTGCAATTAGTGTGTTGTATGTTATACTATAAAGTAAGTATGCAATTCGGACAAGGAGAAAATGTGGAAATTATGCTGAACCAGGAACGTGTATGTGAAATGACAAGAATGGCGATGTTTGACCAGAAGGAAGGCCGTAAGTGCAGGCCTATGATATTATATTTCCGCAAGGATTATATAGCAAAAGAACTGTTAAAAAGTTTAATTGCCGGTACCGTGGCTTTCTTTATGATTGCCGCAATCGTGTGTCTGTATCATATGGAAGAATTGATGGCACAGATAAATTCCATCAATATCAGACAGGCGGTAACCGGAGGAATTTTATGCTATGCGGGGTTTATGGCAGTGTATTTTCTGATTACCTATATTGTATATTATGTGAGGTACACAAAAGGCCGCCAGAA
Source organism: uncultured Eubacterium sp. (assembly GCA_964462405.1). Taxonomy (GTDB): domain Bacteria; phylum Bacillota; class Clostridia; order Lachnospirales; family Lachnospiraceae; genus Roseburia_B. The sequence continues at coordinate 13,502 of CAYWXJ010000015.1, read as the reverse complement.
AGTGAAAAAATATTATCTGCATTTAAGAAAGGTAAATAAATTATACCACGAAGAGGAACAGGCATAATGGAAGCATTTTAGTGGCAGGAGGAACAGAAAGTGACAGGTTTATTGGAAGTAAAGGAAAAACTGAAAAGTATATATGGAAAATATGACATATATATTAAACCGTTATTTAAATTTATATTAGCATTATGTGTTTTTGGACTTATAAATGGAAATATTGGTTATATGGGAAGAATCAATACCATGCCGGTGACTCTGGTGCTAGCGTTGCTGTGCTCGATTCTTCCGGTAAATATTATGATTTTATTGGCAGCCGCAGTGGTTCTGCTGCATTTATATGCATTGGCATTGGAAGTCGCTGTTATGGGCGGCGTACTGTTTCTTCTGCTGGCTCTTTTGTACTTCCGGTTCGCACCAAAGGATGGGTTCTATACAATTCTGACTCCCATATGTATGCATTACAATATCGGACCGGTGATGCCGATGACAGTGGGACTTTTAGGAGAGGCATATTCTGTTATATCCGTGGTCTGCGGTACGGTTGTCTGGTTCTTTTTAGAGGGCGTGAAATCTAATGCGTCAGTATTAGGGAGCAGCAGTGAGGATGTGGCAGTGACCTCTAAGTTTATAGCGATTCTGAATCAGTTAATTGGAAATAAAGAAATGTATCTTGTGATTTTGACATTTTTGCTGGTCACACTGATTGTATTATTTATTCGGAAACTTTCGATAGACCATGCGTGGACCGCTGCAATTATTATCGGTGCGCTGGTGAATTTTATTGTATTGTTCGCAGGCTATGTTCTGCTTGGAATATCCGGCAGGATTACAGGGCTTGTCATTGGTTCGCTGGTGTCGTTGATCGTGGCATTGGTATTGGAATTTCTGTTCTTTAATTTGGATTATACCAGGACAGAGCGGGTGCAGTTCGAGGATGATGAATACTATTATTATGTAAAGGCAGTGCCGAAGATCCATGTGGCGGAAAAGGAAAAGCATATCAAAAAAATCAGTACCAAGGAAAGTGAGCGGATTACCAAAAAGCAGTTGGTGGAAGACATGGATATTAGCGAAGATTTGCTGTAACGGTGAAGGTACCGGACAGTTGGGATTAATGGAGATAGAAGATTTGGGAAGGAAGTGGAACGCGTGGAGCATATGGCTTCAATGTTTATTACATTCAAAAATAAATATCTGACCTGGATGGATTTGCCGGTAGTAACTGTTATTGATATTGTCGAAATTATAATCATAGCGTTCCTGTTTTATACGATTCTGGTCTGGATTAAGAGCACACGGGCATGGATGCTGTTTAAGGGTCTGATGATGATTCTGATATTTGTGCTGATTGCTGCTGTATTCCAGATGAATACGATTTTGTGGCTGGCGGAAAAGACAATTAATGTAGGTGTGATTGCCTTGGTAATTATATTCCAGCCGGAACTCAGGAGAGCCTTAGAGCAGTTGGGAAGAAAGAATTTTTTAATGGGACTGACCTCCTTCGAATTTGGCAAGAATGAAACCGAGAAAATCAGTGAAAAGACGATTAATGAGCTGGTTAAGGCCTGCATGGAAATGGGAAAGGTAAAAACAGGAGCGTTAATTGTAATTGAAGATTCGGTAATGCTTTCCGAATATGAACGGACAGGAATCCCGGTTGACGCTGTTTTGACAAATCAATTACTGATTAATATATTTGAAAAAAATACGCCGCTGCATGACGGGGCAATTATCGTGCGCGGAGACAGAGTGGTATCCGCTACCTGTTATCTGCCGCTTTCGGACAATATGGAATTGAGCAAAGATCTTGGAACCAGGCACAGGGCTGCTGTAGGAATCAGTGAAGTGAGCGATTCCCTTACCATTGTTGTGTCCGAAGAGACAGGCGGTATTTCCGTTGCTATAGGCGGAAAGTTGGCAAGGGGATTAGACCAGGAGGGATTGAGAAAGTATTTGAAAGTACTGCAGAAATATGAACCGGATAATAAACGGAAAGGCTTACTGAAAAGGAGGCTGAAAAATGGTAAAAAAGATAGTCAGACGAATTACGAATAATTTCGGCCTGAAGATTCTTGCGTTAGTATTTGCCGGTGTGCTCTGGCTTGCAGTTGTGAATATTGATGACCCGACGACGACCAGGTCCTTTACAGCTACAGTCAGTATTGAGAACAGTGATTATCTGACGGGTATTGGAAAATTCTATGAAGTGGTAAATAACAGTAATACGGTTACATTTAAGGTGAGCGGAAAGCGTTCTTATCTGGAACGTATGAGCAATACGGATTTTAAAGCAGTGGCAGATTTGGAAATGATAGAGGATATGAGCCGGATTCCGATCGAGATTACGCCCCAGCGTTATGCCGGAAATGTAACAGTTTCAAGTAAGATATATTATCTGGAGCTTTCGGTGGAGGATCTGGTATCAAAGCCGTATGTGATTTCCGTAAATACTGAAGGGAATGTGGCGAGCCAGCATGCTTTAGGAGAAGTGAGCGTATCGCCGACGCTGCTTAGGGTATCGGGACCGGCATCTGTTATCGGAACCATTGATAAAGCAGTCGCAACTGTAAATGTAGACGGTATGACCCAGGATATTACAGATAGTGTAATCCCTGTTTTATATGATAAGGAAGGAAATGAAATCGATACGACGGAATTATCCTTTAATATACAGAATGTTATGGTATCTGTGCAGATTCTGGATACCAAGGAAGTTACGCTTAATTTCCAGACAACGGGAACTTTACCGGAAGGATACGAATATGTTGGCATAGAATATCAGCCGCAGACTGTTCTGGTAAAGGGAACCTCTTCCGTTCTGAATATGATTAACAGTATTACAATACCGGAGGCAGTTCTGGATTTGACAGATGCGACAGGTGATATTGAAAAAGAAGTGGATGTTTCCTCTTATCTTCCGGATGGAGCGATGTTAGTTGACAGTAAACAGGCGAAGATTTCTGTTGTGGTCAAGATAGAGAAGCATGAGACCCGTACTTTTGAAGTGCCTACCGCTAATATAACAGTGAGCAATTTAGGCGGCAGATATGATGTAAAATTTTTAAAAGATACCGTAAAAGTGGAGTTGGAAGGACTTTCCACGGAATTGGATGCACTGGATGCGTCTACTCTGACAGGAAGCATTGATGTCAGCGGTATGACAGAGGGTGAGCATACGGTCAATCTGGAATTAAACCTTGACAGCAAATTCAAACTGGCGAAAAACGCTACAGTTACAGTAGATATTGTGGCCGCAGGCAGCAGCCAGGGTACGCAGAACACAGGCTCGGCAAGTTCTGATAAAAACAATACGGACAAAGAAGATTCTGATAAAACAGATTCTACAGAATCAGATCCGGAAACAACGAAAACAGAAAATAATGACAATACGACACAGGCATCTACGACAGCAAGGGAGCCTCAGTCATCTGCAACATCGGAGGATTAGAAAAATGGGAAGAATGTTTGGGACAGACGGAGTACGTGGTGTGGCCGGTACAGAGCTTACCATTGAACTCGCAATGAAGCTAGGCCAGGCAGGCGCATATGTACTTACAAAAGAACAGGCACATCAGCCTACGATAATCGTAGGCTGTGATACCAGAATTTCAGGAGGAATGCTTGCAAATGCACTGATGGCGGGAATTTGTTCCGTCGGGGCAAATGCGATTTATGTAGGGGTAATTCCGACTCCTGCAATCGCATATCTTACCAGAAAGCATAAGGTAGATGCCGGAGTTGTGATTTCCGCATCCCACAACCCAATGGAATTTAACGGTATCAAGTTCTTTAACGGAGAAGGCTATAAGCTTTCTGATCAGTTGGAGGATGAAATTGAAGAACTCATTAAAAACGACATGAGAGATGTGCCGATTCCAATCGGTTCCGGTGTCGGAAAAGTAGAGTATCGTTTTGATATTAGAGATGAATATATTGCGTTTATGAAAAAGCGGGTGCCGGTAGACCTTTCCGGAATGAAGATTGTCATTGATTGTGCAGAAGGAGCATCCTACTATACTTCTGTGCAGACGTTAGAAGATCTTGGCGCCAAGCTTGTGGCGATCCATACGAACCCGGACGGAACGAACATCAATGCAAACTGCGGTTCTACCCATATGCAGGAGCTGCAGGCAAGAGTCGTATATGAGAAAGCGGACATCGGAATTGCGTTTGACGGGGATGCGGACCGTATGTTAGCGGTAGATGAGCTTGGAAATATCGTAGACGGCGACCAGATCATGGCGATTATCGGAAACCATATGAAAAAGCAGGGTAAGCTTAAGAAGGATACGATTGTAGTTACCGTCATGTCGAATCTCGGATTTACCTTAATGGGAGAACGGGAAGGACTTCATCTTGAGAAGACGAAGGTCGGAGACCGCTATGTACTTGAAAATATGCTGGAAAACGGTTACAATCTTGGCGGCGAGCAGTCCGGTCATGTTATTTTTTTAGATGATAATACTACAGGGGACGGATTGTTAAGCGCACTCCATCTTTTAAAAGTCATGACAGATACGAAAGAGAAATTATCTGAATTGGCAAAGATTATGGAAGTGCTGCCCCAGGCACTTGTGAATGCAAAGGTTCCGAACCATAAAAAGGAACATTATATGGAATATACAGAAATTGCAGAAGCAATCAAGAACCTTGAGGAGAAGTTTAATGGAGAAGGAAGAGTGTTGATTCGGCCATCGGGAACAGAGCCTATGGTAAGGGTTATGATAGAAGGCAAAGACCAGCGCGTAATAGAAGAAGAGGCAAAGAAATTAGCAGAGTTGATTACCAAAATCATGCTTTGACACTGGAGGAATTGTAAATGGTAAGTCAAAAGGTTATAATTAAGAATCCCACCGGGCTTCATTTAAGACCGGCAGGAATCCTCTGCAAGGAGGCAATGAATTTCAAGTCGCTGATAACATTTCAGTATAGGGGATATACAGCGAACGCTAAGAGTGTTTTGAGCGTTCTCGGAGCCTGTATTAAATCGGGAGATGAGATTGAATTGATCTGTGACGGGGAAGATGAGAAAGACGCACTTTTGTCTTTGGTAAAAATTATTGAAGATGGACTGGGCGAATAGGAGGATTTCCGGAGCATATGCATAGATTAAACAGGAAAAACCAGATAGAATTAGCGGTAATGACAGTGATTTTTGTCATTGCTGCTGTTCTTGTATACAAGACGACGATATTGACCCGTATGGTACTTCCCCGGACTGTGACACAGGTAAAGGCAGAGGAAGGAAATGAATATCTGATTTCCAGCGGTGATCATATCGAACAGAAATTTATTTATCCTTCTGATGAATTGTTAAGTGCCGGAACTATGATTTCGCTGAATGAAGATGCATTGGGAAATCTGGTTTCGAATGAGAAGAATACGGATCTTGGTGTGGTTCACCTGGATATATTGGATGAGAGCGGAACCTCTGTGATGCATGCGGATTATGATGTGTATACATTAGATGATGGACAGAATCTGGTGGCGTCTTTTCCGGGGATGCAGACAGGCTGGATGGACAGAGAACTTACGATTGTGCTGGATGCAGAGAATATCCACAAGGAGGTAGAGCTGGCAGTTGGCTGCAGTGTGGAGCAGGAAGAGAACACTTCTCTGACGATTAATGGAGAAGTTATGGACGCCACGGTAAATATCCGGACGGCAGACCACCAGTTTACATACTGGAAAAAGTGGGCAGTGTTCGGCGCGGTACTGATTTATCTGCTGTTAGTGGGAACGTATCTTGGCTTTGCCGTATTTCGGGCAAGACCGGAGAAGGTATTTTTGTTTTCCGGTGCGATTCTTGCAGTAATTTATCTGCTTTTGCTGCCGCCGCTTTCCGTTCCGGATGAAGAGGTGCATTTTAAAGAAGCATATAACTATGCGAACCAGCTTATGGGGAAGGAAACTGAGGAAGGGAAGGTGGTCATGGATCTTGAAGATTTCCGTGCACTGAAGATGTTTGAAACAACTCCTTCCCTGACAGAGTATGATATATTAAAAGAAAATATTGGAAAAAGCGGAAGAGTGGAAGGAACCAAGGAGGTAAAATATTCCGACACCCAGGCTCCGGCAGTCACTTATCTTCCGGGAATTATCGGAATCGTCATTGGACGGCTTTTGGGGCTGAACGGGCTTTTAGTCATTTGTCTGGGAAGGATATGTTCGATACTTTTCTATCTGTTCATGATGTATTGGTTTATAAGGCTCATGCCCTGCGGAAAAGCAGCAGCATTTATTATGGCAATTCTTCCGATGACAATTCAGCAGTGCTGTTCTTATTCCTACGATTCGGTTGTAATTGAAGTGGCATTTTTATATCTGGCAGTATTGTTTGGACTGCTGTACCGTGAAGAACCGATTCAAAAGCGGCAGATCATTTTATATGTGATATTTATGATTATTTTGTCTGTTTCTAAAGGCGGTACCTATATGCCGTTGTGCCTGCTAACCATGCTGATTCCGGTCAGCCGGTTCAAGGATAGGAAGCAGAAGTGGATTTTTGTGGGAAGCATGGCAGCCGTTGCAGTCGCAGCATTTTTGTCAAACACTTTAAGCTATGTGCTCTATGTGGCAAGTCCTACGGCAGAGCAGGCAGCAGACGCCTACCTTGCAGGAGAGGCTTACGGTTTGTCAGGGCTTTTGGCAGACCCGATGAATTTTATCTGCCTGCTGACAAGAACCCTGTTCTTATCAGGCGATGGATTTTTAGAAACGATGCTTGGAATGCAGCTTAGCTGGCTGGATGTATTTGTATCGAGAATCGTAATTTATGGAATGCTGCTTTTGATGGTTTTGTCTGTATCGCAGATAGAAGATGGAAGGGAGCGTACGCAGTTTGCAGTGACGATTGGACATAAGATTTTCTATCTGATTGCAGGCGCGCTTTCTGCAGGCATGGTGTTTGTCTCCATGTTTATGAGCTGGACACCGAAGAATTCCACTGCCATTGCGGGAGTCCAGGGACGGTATTTCCTTCCGTTATTACCGATTCTGCTTTTGCTGTTCAACAGCAGGAATATTGTGCAAAAGAAGGATATGAGCAGAAAATATATGTATATTGCGGTATGCCTGCAGTGTGTAGCAATATACGGCATATTGATGTCGTTAGAGAGGGTACTATGAAAAAATTAGTTATCATTCCTGCCTATAATGAAGAGGGGGGAATTGAAAAAACAGTACAGGATATACTTTCCAATGCACCGGATTTTGATTATGTCATTATCAATGACTGTTCTACGGATCATACCCTTGAAGTATGCCGCAGGAATGGGTTTCATGTGGTGAATCTTCCGGTAAATCTTGGCATCGGCGGAGGCGTTCAGACCGGATATGTATATGCGTGGCGCAATGGATATGATATTGCGGTGCAGTTTGACGGAGACGGACAGCACAATGCCAGATATTTGAACGCTATGGCGGACAAGCTGGAAAAAGAGCAGTTGGATATGGTCATTGGTTCACGGTATATTAAGAGGGAAGGCTTTCAGTCCACAGGACTTAGAAGATTAGGAATCCGTTATTTTACAGGTTTGATTAAGTGCGTGACAGGGAAGAAGATTACAGACCCGACCTCCGGTATGCGAATGGCGGGAAGGGATGTCATTGAGCTTTATGCAAAGAATTATCCGAAGGACTATCCGGAACCGGAGACCGTAGTAACGATTTTAAAAAAAGGGAAGAAAGTAGAAGAGCTTCCGGTACAGATGAATGCAAGGGAAGAGGGCGTATCTTCCATTTCGCCGAGGAAGTCAGTATATTATATGATTAAAGTATCTCTGGCGATTTTAATTGCAGCGATTCGGAGGTAGAAAAAGATGAGCTTGAAAATACAGATTATCGTAGCAGCCATTATTCTGCTTGCCTTAATTGGAATTATCAACCTGGTAAGAAAGGAAGCACTGGATTTGAAATACGCGCTTTCCTGGATGGCAGTGGGCGCTATTATATTGGTTTTAGATATTTTTCCGGGAATTATGGATTATCTGGTACATTTGCTGGGAATTGAATTGCCGGTCAATATGATGTTTTTCTTTGGATTCTGTTTTACATTATTATTGGTGTTCACACTGACAGTAAAGGTTTCCAAACAGGCAGAGCAATTAAAGCGGCTGACACAGGAGGTCGCATTATTAGAAGAAAAAATAAGAAAAGGAGAAGTAGTTAAGAGTAAAGATGAACAGTGATATATGTGGTGACGCGAATAGCGATACGAAAAAAGTGCAGATTTTGATGTCAACTTACAACGGTGAGGAGTATATCAGGGAACAGTTGGATTCTATTTTGGCACAGAATTACCCGGATGTGGATATTTTGATTCGTGATGACGGTTCAAGTGACGATACCTTTGTGATTTTAAAGGAATATGAAGAAATGCATCAGAATATCCGGGCATATCAGGGAGAAAATGTAGGCGTGAATAAAAGCTTCTTTGAGCTTTTGAAAAAGAGCAACAAGGAGGCGGCGTACATAGGATTCTGCGACCAGGATGACTGCTGGCTGCCGGAAAAGATAGAAAAGGCGGTAGAGCAGTTAGAACAGTTAAAGGGACCGGCACTATACTGCGGGGCGAAGACATTGGTGGATGAGAATTTAGAAGTACTCGAAAGCCAGCAGAATCCTCATTTAAAGCCTGGCTTTGGAAATGCTGTTATAGAGAGCATATGTTCCGGTTGTACGACACTGATGAATCGTGAATTGGTAGACATCATAGCAGAACGTCTGCCGGAGGATGTCATTCATCATGACTGGTGGTGCTATATGGTGGCCACTTACCTTGGCAGTATGTATTATGATGAAGAATCCTATATCTATTATCGCCAGCATAGCGGCAACGAAGTGGGAGCCAGCGGCTCTGCGATTGCTATGATAAGGGCGAAGGCAAGGGATTTAAAAAAGCGTCATGGAGATTTGAAAAAACAGTTGTCGGATTTCAAACATTTTTATCACACAGAACCGGAAAAGGATAAGCTGGTGGATAAAATCTTAAAAGCAGAGAAATTTCCGGGCAGATTTACCATTCTATTTAACCGCGGCTGGTATCGGCAGAGCAGTCTGGATAACTGGGTCGTCAGAGGGTTATTTCTGTTAAATCGTATGCTATAGAAGAAAGGAAGCTTATATGAAGAAGATATTGGTGACAGGCTGTAACGGTCAGCTTGGAAGAGCAATCAACAAAGAATATGCACAGGAAGACGTAGAATTTATCAACACCGATGTTGTAGAGGGCGAGGGAGTTACCCCGTTAGATATTACAGATGTAGAGGCGGTTGTCGCTTTAGTAGAAAAGACCAGGCCGGATGTGATTATCAACTGTGCGGCACATACCAATGTAGATGCCTGTGAGACACAGTGGGATTTGGCATATAAAATCAATGCATTAGGACCGAGAAATTTAAGCATTGCTGCGGCAAAGGTCGGAGCAAAGATGATTCATGTGTCTACAGACTATGTATTTCCGGGAACTTCTCCAAAGCCATTGACAGAGTTTGATGTAACAGGACCTATCAGTGCTTATGGTAAGACAAAATTAGAGGGTGAAAATTTCGTAAAGGAATTTGCTCCAAAACATTTTATTTTCCGTACTGCATGGCTGTATGGAGATGGAAAGAATTTTGTAAAGACCATGTTAAAACTGGCAGAAACACATGATACCATTACCGTTGTATCTGATCAGTTTGGTTCTCCGACAAGTGCAGTAGAACTGGCAAAAATGATTCATTTCTTAGAGCCGACAGAAAATTACGGAACTTATCATGCTACCTGTGAGGGGCAGTGCAGTTGGGCAGATTTTGCCGTAGAGATTTTCAAAAAAGCAGGAAAGACGACAACAGTCAAATATGTTACGACAGAGGAGTACAATTCGCCTACAAAAAGACCGGCGTATTCTGTTTTAGATAACTATATGCTCCGTCTGGTGGCAGGAGATGCATTCAAAATGGCAGATTGGCAGGATGCTTTGGATGTATACATGAAAGAAATCTGCGGCTAAGAAAAAGGAGAGCATATGGAACCACTTGTAAGTGTATGTATTCCGGCTTATAACAACGCCGCATACATCAAAGAAACCATTGATTCAATTTTAAATCAGACCTGGCAGAATTTAGAACTTATCATCTGTGATGACAAATCAAAGGACAATACAGTAGAAGTCATCGAAAGTATCAAAGATGACAGAATTAAGCTTTACAAGAATGAGAAGAATCTTGGAATGTCCGGTAACTGGAACAACTGCTTGAGTAAGTGCACAGGGGAATTTATAAAACTGATCTGTGCAGATGATATGTTGGCAAAAGACTGCCTGGAAAAAGAAGCAAAGGCACTCATGAACAATCCCACGGCAGTACTGGCAGAAAGCGATACCCAGCTTTTTGATCTGAACGGAAAGCCAAAGGGATTTTATAAAAGATATAAGACCCATGGACTGACCGATGGAAGAGTCATTGCGAGGGCAGGATTTTTTGTAAAGAATTATTTTGGAGCACCGCTTGCGAATACATTTCGGAGAAGTATCTTAGAAAAGGTGTGTGGATTTGATACCTGGTATACCTATATTTTAGACTACGACTTCTGGGTGCAGCTTGCCTGTATGGGAGATGTGTACATTATTCATGAACCGTTGAATTATTTCAGGGTGCGCAACGATTCCAATACCGGTGAAGTTATGGCGGGAGATAAGACAAATGCCTATGTGGAAGAACACATTCATCTGGTAAACAAATTTAAGGAAGAGTTGCATTTATCTGATGCGGATGTGAAGAGGAGCATTCTTATCCGCAAGTTCCGTAATTTTGCAGCAGGGGTTTACTTAAAGCTGTTTGTGCGAAAATAGGTTGTGTGGGGTACGGACGGACTTGACGGACACTTTTCATTATCTCGAAACTTGTGTTTTTTCGCATAAGGTGCTATAATGTTGTAACTATTTGAGAAGAGCCGGGTCGGACAGACTCTTAGAACCCAGAATTGAAGGAGGAGCCTCATTTATGAGAACTTACTTAGTAACCGGCGGAGCAGGTTTTATCGGATCGAATTATATCCATTACATGTTCCGCAAATATGACAATGAAATCCGCATTATTAACGTAGATGCGCTGACTTATGCCGGCAATCTGGAGAATTTAAAGGACATCGAGGACAGAGATAATTACACCTTCATAAAAGCAGATATTACAGATAAAGAAGCCATTATGAAGATTTTTGAAGAGAATGATATTGACCGTGTGGTACATTTCGCAGCAGAAAGCCACGTAGACCGAAGTATTAAGAATCCGGAAGTTTTTGTAAAAACAAATGTTCTTGGAACGGCTGTTATGTTAAACTGTGCAAAGGCTGCATGGGAATTGCCGGATGGCACTTTTAAAGAAGGAAAGAAGTTCCTCCATGTTTCTACAGATGAAGTGTATGGCTCTTTAGAGGAAGACGGCGGTTATTTCTATGAGACGACCCCGTATGATCCGCATAGCCCATATTCTGCCAGCAAGGCATCTTCGGATTTCCTTGTAAAGGCATATATTGACACCTATCATTTTCCGGCAAATATTACCAACTGTTCTAATAACTATGGACCATACCAGTTCCCGGAGAAATTAATTCCGTTGATTATCAATAACGCACTTCATGGCAAGAAGCTTCCGGTATATGGTGACGGTAAGAATGTCCGTGACTGGTTATATGTAGATGACCATGCTAAGGGAATCGACATGGTACAGGAAAAGGGACGCTTAGGTGAGACTTATAACATTGGCGGACATAATGAGAAGCAGAATATAGAGATTATCAATATCATCATTGAAACTCTGTTAGAGATGCTTCCGGAAGATGATGAAAGAAGAAAGTTAGTCAGCAAAGATCTGATTACTTATGTAGAAGACCGTAAGGGACATGACAGGAGATATGCAATCGCGCCGGATAAGATTAAGGCGGAGATTGGCTGGGAGCCGGAGACGATGTTTAAAGAAGGCATTAAAAAGACAATTGCATGGTTCTTTGAGCATGAAGACTGGATGGAAAATGTAACCAGCGGAGACTACCAGAAGTATTACGAGGATATGTACAAAAATAAATAAGATTTTGCAGAAAGAAGGGTTACGATGGTATAAGAAAATGGTAAGCCTTCTTTCTTGCGGCATGAGAGGAGTTATACTATGAAGGGAATCATCTTAGCAGGCGGTTCAGGAACACGCCTTTATCCATTAACAAAAGCAATTAGTAAGCAGATTATGCCGGTCTATGATAAACCGATGATTTACTATCCGTTGTCAACTTTGATGTTGGCAGGTATCCGTGAGGTGCTGATTATTTCTACACCGAGAGATTTGCCGGTATTTAAGGAGTTGTTAGGTTCCGGTGAACAGCTTGGTATGCGTTTTGAATATGCAGTGCAGGAAGAACCGAGAGGACTTGCGGATGCGTTTATTATCGGAGAGAAATTTATTGGAAACGATGCAGTCGCTTTAGTATTAGGTGATAATATTTTCTATGGACAGAGTTTTTCAAAAGTATTAAAGAGTGCAGCAGACCGAACAGAGAGTCAGGCAGGTGCGACGATTTTCGGTTACTATGTAAAAGACCCAAGAGAATATGGTGTGGTTGAATTTGATGAAAATGGCAAAGCATTATCCATTGAAGAGAAGCCTGCAGAACCAAAATCCAATTATGCAGTACCGGGACTTTATTTCTATGACAATGATGTTGTAGAAATTGCTAAAAATGTAAAACCGTCTGCCAGAGGAGAAATTGAAATTACAAGTGTTAACAACGAATATCTGAATCGAGGAACACTTTCTGTAGAGACTTTAGGCCGTGGATTTGCATGGTTAGATACCGGAAATCACGATATGCTTCTTGCGGCAGCAGATTTCGTATCTGCATTTCAGAAACGTCAGGGCTTATATATTTCCTGTATTGAGGAGATTGCCTACAAACGTGGATTTATTGACAAAGAACAGCTTGTGAAATTAGCACAGCCATTGCTTAAGACAGAATATGGTCAGTATCTGATTGATGTTGCAGAAGGACTTTAGAACTGGAAATGAATCCGATTAATTCATAGAAAGAGAGAATAGAACAATGGGAAAAATTAAAGTGACAGCAGACTGCAATGGAATCGAGGGATTAAAGGTCATCGAGCCATCTGTATTTGGAGACGAGCGCGGATATTTCATGGAAACCTACAATTATAATGATTTTAAGGAAGCGGGCATCGACTGTGAGTTTGTACAGGATAATCAGTCTGCATCCAAAAAAGGTGTGCTTCGCGGACTGCATTTCCAGATTCATTATCCTCAGGATAAACTAGTGCGCGTAGTCAATGGAGAAGTGTTTGATGTAGCAGTAGATTTAAGAGAAGGCTCTAAGACATTTGGAAAGTGGTTTGGCGTAGTTCTTTCTGCAGAAAATAAAAAGCAGTTCTTTATTCCGAAGGGATTTGCCCATGGATTTGTTGTGTTGAGTGATTATGCAGAATTTTGTTATAAAGTAACAGATTTCTATCA